>JBBJOB010000022.1:0-14459 GCA_037721455.1 Solirubrobacteraceae bacterium
AGGCGCGTCCTCATCACCGGGCTGTCGACGTACTGGGGCGGGCGGCTGGCCCAGGCCCTGGAGGCCGATCCGCGCTTCGAGGCGATCATCGGCGTGGACAAGACGCCGCCCAAGGTCGAGCTGCAGCGCACCGAGTTCGTCCGCGTGGTCGACCAGCACTCCCTCATCCGCCGCATCGTCGAGGCGGCCGAGGTCGACACCGTGGTGGACACCCGCCTGGTGGTCGACTCGATCGTCACCGCCCCACGCCTGGCCCACGAGAACAACGTGATCGGGACCATGAACATCCTGGCCGCGTGCGCCGGCAGCGACAGCCCGGTGCGCAAGGTGGTCTTCAAGTCCAGCGCTCACTTCTACGGCGCGCAGCAGGACGACCCCGCCTACTTCACCGAGGACATGGACCGCCCGCACCCCCCGCGCATCCCGCTGGAGCGCGACATCGTGGAGGCCGAGGCGGCGGTCCGCGACTTCGCCGAGCGCCAGCCCGACGCCACCGTGACGGTGCTGCGCTACGCCAACGGGCTGGGGCCCGCCCTGCGCACCTCTCACACGACCCTCTTCGACCGCGGGCTGGTGCCCGTGCTGCTGGGCTTCGACCCGCGCTATCAGTTCGTGCACGAGGACGACATCGCCGGCTGCCTGGAGCACGCCGTGCGCAACGACCTCGACGGCGTCTACAACTGTGCCGCCGACGGCGTCCTGGTCCTCAGCGAGGTCCTCGACCTGCTGGGCAAGCATGCGGTGCCCATCCTTCCTCCGCTGGGCACCGGCCTGGCCGCCGGCGCCCTGCGCCGCGCCGGCCTGCACATCCCCCCCGAGATGCTCAACCAGCTGCGCTTCGGCCGCGCGCTGGACAATCGCAAGCTCAAGGCCACGGGCTACCGCTACCGCTACACCACGCGCGAGGCCGTCGTCAAGCTGCGCGAGCACCAGCGCGTGGCCCCGCTCCTGCCCCGCTCGGGCGAGGCCTACCGCTATGAGGAGGAGGTCGAGGAGTTCCTGCGCTACAGCCCCAGCGTCCGCCCGCTGGAGCGCGACGCCGGGCGCAGGCTCGTCAACGTCCCCGCCGGTCAGGGCGGCGCCGCGCCGGCCCAGGGCAGCCAGGTCACCGCCTACGCCGACCTGGGCGACGAGGAGGTCGTCGCGCTGCTGCCCTCGCTGGACGGCGGGGATCTGCGCGAGCTGCGCGACCACGAGCGATCCAATGCGGGGCGCTCGGGCGTACTAGAGGCCATCGAACGTATCCTCGACGGAAAGGGCTGAGCGGGAGCCGGGATGCAGCTTGCAAGACCTCGATCACAGGCAGGATTTCCCCTAAGGTGCTCCCACGCATGAACAGACGCAGCTCCGCCCGCGCGACAGCCCTCGTCCTGAGCGTCATCGCCCTCGTTCTCGTGGCCTGCGGGACGGTGGGCGTCTACGCCTACGACGAGTCGACCAGCGACGTGATCGCCGACGGCGTGACCGTGGGCTCCATGGAGGTCGGCGGTATGACCGGGGAGGAGGCCTCCGAGCTGGTGCGCTCCGAGCTTCTGGAGCCATTCGAGGAGCCGCTCGTCGTCGAGGGCCACGGCGACGAGGAGTTCGAGCTGACGGCCAAGGAGGCTCGCATCCGCGCCGACGTGAGCGGCATGGTGGCCGACGCGCTGGCCGCCGGGCGCGACCAGGGCATGCTCGCACGCACCTGGCGTGGTCTCAGTGGCGGCGAGCTGGACCGCAGCATCGAGCCGCGCGTCGCCTTCTCCACCGAGGCGGTCCAGCGCCTGGTCGACAAGGTGCGCGTGGACGCCGACCGCGACCCGCGCGAGGCGGAAGCCTCGATTACCACCACCTCGGTCTCCGTGAAGGAGGGTCGCGACGGCATCGCCACGGACGTCGACCAGCTCAAGGACGACGTGATGGCGCGGATGACCGACCCCGACGCCGATCGCGTGATCGAGGCGCAGTTCGAGCGCGTCGAGCCAGAGCTGACCAAGGAGGAGGTTCGCGAGAAGTACGACACCGTGCTGACGGTCGACCGCCCCAACTTCCGCCTGCGCCTGTTCAAGGACCAGGAGGTCGTCGAGAGCTACCCGATCGCCCTGGGCGAGGCGGGGCAGGACACGCCGACCGGCACCTACGACATCGCCAACAAGGCGGTAGACCCGGCCTGGAACGTGCCCAACAGCGACTGGGCCGGGGACCTGGCCGGCCAGGTCATTCCCGGCGGCGCAGCCAACAACCCGCTCAAGGCGCGCTGGCTGGGCATCTACAACGGCGTGGGCATCCACGGCACCGACGCCCGTGACTCCATCGGCACCAACGCCTCCAAGGGCTGCATCCGCATGCTCGTCGAGGACGTCGAGGCGCTCTACGAGCGCGTCCCGGTCGGGACTGCCGTCTACATCGACTGAGCGCCGCCGCGCAGCGTGGCCCCGATCTCCGCGATCGGGACCTCCTCCCAGCCGCGCCGCAGCAGCAGGCCATGGTGGTCGCAGTGGCGAATGACCAGCGAGCCGATGAAGATGCCCCGCTCGCGCCGCCGCATCACCGCGTACCACATGGTGGTCGCGTCCCTGGTGCCCTGGATGCGCAGCCACGGCCGCGGCGGGAGCTGGATCCCGTCGGTGACCTCCGCCTCCACGAGCTGACGATGAGTGGCCACCGCCCCACCGCTCGTATCGATGAAGAAGACCGCCATGGCGACGCCGGACGCTAGCGCCCCGCAACCGGTCCCCGACCGCTGGAACACCGCGATGGCGCTGCTGGACCGCGACCTTGGCCGCCGTGGCGCGGCGGAGCGCACGCGCCGCGCCTACGCGGGTGACGTGGAGCGCTTCGCCGACTGGGCCCGCGGCCGCGCCCTGACCCCCGACGCGGTCGATGCCCGCGCGCTGCGCCGCTACGCAGCCGGGCTGTCGGCCCGGGGCCTGCAGCCGGCGACGGTGGCCCGCGCGCTGGCCTCGTTGCGGGCCCTGTTCCGGGTGCTGCGCGACGAGGGGTGGATGGCCGCCAACCCGGCCGAGCTGACCAGCGCGCCCAAGCGCGCGGCCAAGCTCCCGCGCGTCCTGCGCGCCGAGGAGGTCGCCGCGCTGCTGGAGCGCATTCCCACCTCCACGCCGCTGGAGCTGCGCGACCGCGCGCTGTTCGAGGTCGCCTACGCGGGCGGGCTGCGCGCGGAGGAGCTCGTGAACCTCGATACGGACGCCGTGGACTTCGACGCCGAGGAGGTACGGGTGGAGGGCAAGGGAGCGAGAACCCGAGTCGTGCCCCTCGGCGAGCCCGCGTTGCGTGCGCTGGAGCGCTACCTGCAGCGCGGGCGTCCGGTGCTGGAGGGTCATGTCGACCCGGCGCTCTTCCTGTCCAAGTCCGGCCGGCGGCTGTCGACCTCCGACGTGCGCCGCCGGCTGCGCACCTGGGCGCGCCACGTCGCGTTGCAGGGCGGGGTGTCGCCGCACGCGCTGCGCCACTCCTTCGCCACCCACCTGCTGGACGGCGGGGCGGACCTGCGCACGATCCAGGAGTTGCTCGGCCATGCGGGCATCTCGACGACGCAGATCTACACCCGTGTAGAGTCAGCCCGCCTGCGCAGCGCTTACGCTCGCAGCCATCCGCGGGCATAGTGGGGAACTTGCTGAACGTCAAGGCGATCGAGCTGAAGGACCAGTGGCGCCGCTACAAGCGTCAGGGCGACCAGCGCGCGCGCGAGCAGCTCATCGTCGCCTACTCGCCGCTGGTCAAGTACGTGGCCGGGCGCCTGGCCTCCGGCCTGCCCGCCCACGTGGAGGAGGCCGACCTCATCTCCTACGGCCTCCTTGGTCTGATGAACGCCGTGGAGCGCTTCGAGCTCGAGCGTGAGATCAAGTTCGAGACCTACGCGATCACGCGCATCCGCGGCGCGATCATCGACGAGCTGCGCTCGCAGGACTGGGTGCCGCGCTCGGTGCGCTCCCGCGCGCGGGACATCGAGAGGGCCAACGCCAAGCTCGAGAACCGCCTCCAGCGCGCGCCCACCGACGAGGAGATGGCCGCCGCGCTTGACATCTCGGTCGAGGAGTTCCAGGAGTCGCTGCTGCAGATCTCCACGTCGACCATCGCCGCGCTCGACGAGCTGTGGACCGTGTCCGACTCCAGCGGCGACCAGGTCGCCCTCCTGGACACGCTGCACGACCCGGGTGCACCCGACCCCTCACGGGCCGTCGACGAGAGCGAGCTCAAGGATCGCGTGGCCGACGCCATCGCGCGGCTGCCCGAGCGCGAGAAGCTCGTCGTCGCCCTCTACTACTACGAGAACCTCACCCTCCGCGAGATCGGCGAGGTGCTCGGCGTGACCGAGTCGCGCGTGTCCCAGCTGCACACCAAGGCGGTGCTGCGGCTGCGCTCGCGGATGAGCGACGACGACGGATCTTGACCAGCGGCTTAGGTCGCGGTCTACGGTGGGAGACGACCAACCCGCAATCCGCGCCTCCGCGGCGCGGGAGGGAGGATGGGTCCGATGCCCGCATCCCGGCTGTCGGCGCTCGACGCGTCGTTCCTGGAGATCGAAGGACCGCAGGCGCACATGCACGTGGGCTGGGCCTCGACGCACACCCGCCCGCGCGACGGGCGGCCGTGCGACTTCGCGGCGCTGCGCGACCACATCGCCGACCGCCTCGGCCGCGCCCCGCGCTGGCGCCAGCGCCTGGAGGGCGACCCGCTGGACATGGCCGACCCGGTGTGGGTCGACGACCCCAACTTCGACTTGGACCGTCACGTGCTTCACGCCCCGGGCAGCGACCTGGGCGAGGTGGTCGACGCGGTCATGTCCGTGCCCCTGGCCCGCGGCGGGCCGCTGTGGGAGCTGTGGATCGCCGACGCCCTGGCCGACGGCACCATCGGCCTGGTGGGCAAGGCCCACCACTGCATGGTCGACGGGATCGCGGCGCTGGAGATGGCGTCGATGCTGCTGGACCCCCAGCCCGTCCCGGCACCCGACGAGCGCGACGGCGCGTGGAGCGCCCACCCCGCGCCCGGGCCCGTGAGCCTTACGGCCATGGCGCTGGCCGACAGCGCCCGCGGCGGCCTGGCCCTGGCCCGCGGCGCGGCCGGCCTCGCGCGCTCCCCGCGACGCGCGCTCGCGGCACCCTTGGCCGCCGCCCGCCGTGCCCGCTCGCTGGCCGGCGCGCTGCTGCCCGTGGCCGGCGACAGCCCGCTCAACGGCCCCGGCTCCCCGTTGCGCCACCTGGCCTCCGTCCGTCGCCCGCTGGACGACCTGCGCGCCGTCAAGGCCGCCCACCGGACGACGATCAACGACGTCGTGCTGGCCGCCTGCGCGGGCGCCCTGCGCCGCCGCGCCCAGCGCCGCGGGGAGGCCCCGGCGCCCCTGAAGACGATGGTGCCCGTCAACGTGCGCGGCGAGGCGGACGGTGCCGCGGGCAACCGCATCTCGTTCCTGTTCATCCCGCTGCCCTGCGACGTGCCCGACGCGCTGGGGCGCCTGGCCGCCGTGCACGCGCAGACCGCGCGGCGCAAGGCCGACGGCGAGGCGGCGGGCACCGACGCGGCGGTGGACGCGCTGGGACTGCTGCCGCGCCCGGTGCGCCGCGTGGCCGCCCACGCGTTCGCAAGCCCCCGCATGTTCAACCTGGTGGTGTCCAACATCCCCGGGCCGCCCGGAAAGCTCTACCTGGCCGGGTGCGAGCTGCGCGAGGCCTACCCGGTCGTGCCGCTGGCGGGCGACCATGCGCTGTCCATCGGCATGACCACCGTGCAGGACCAGGCGTGCTTCGGCCTCTACGCCGACGCCAAGGCGCTGCCCGACGCCGACGCGCTCGCCCTCGACCTCGACCTCGAGCTGGACGAGTTGCTGGCCCTCGCTTGATCTGGCCCGCCCCGGTAGGGTCGGCCTTCAACCTCGACGCGAGGAGAATGGGGCATGCACAAGCCGGCTGATCGCCTGCGCAACGTCGCGCTCGTCGGACACCGTGGCAGTGGCAAGACCTCCCTGTTCGAAGCCCTGCTGCACCGTGCCGGAGTCACCACCCGCCTCGGCTCGGTCGCCGATGGCACCTCCGTCTCCGACGCCGACGATGACGAGAAGGCCCGGGGCATGTCGATCTCGGCGGCGCTCAACTCGTTCGACTGGCAGGAGCGCAAGATCAACCTCGTGGACACCCCCGGCGAGCCGAGCTTCGTCGCCGACGCCCTGGCTGCCCTGCGCGTGTGCGAGTCGGCCGTGTTCGTGGTCAACGGGGTCCTGGGCGTGGAGGTCAACACGCAGCGCCTGTGGCAGCGCGCGGAGGAGTTGGACCTCGCGCGACTGCTGTTCGTCAACATGCTCGACCGCGAGCGGGCCGACTTCCTGCGCACCCTCGACGGGCTAAAGGAGGCCTTCGGCCCCCACGTCGTGGCCACGGAGATCCCGCTGGGCGCCGAGCACGATCTGCGCGGCCTCATCGACCTCGTGGACATGTGCGCCCACGTCTACGACGAGGCGGGCGCCACGCAGCGCGTCGACATCCCCGACGACCTGGGGGCCATGGCCCAGGAGCACCGCGAGAAGCTCATGGACGAGGTCTGTGAGGTCTCCGACAGCCTGATGGAGCGCTATCTCGAGGGCGGGGAGATCTCCCACCAGGAGATCGTCGACGCCCTCAAGGAGGGCACCAACCACGGCGGCATCTTCCCCGTCACCTGCGGCGTGGCCACGCGCGGGCTGGGCACCGACCGCCTGCTGGACGCCATCGTCGAGGATCTCCCCTCGCCGGTGAAGCACGGAGGGCTGGAGGTGGGCGAGCTCACGCTGGAGGCCGACGACGCCGCGCCGCTCTACGCGTACGTGTTCAAGACCAGGGCCGACCCCTACACCGGCCGCGTCAACCTCTTCCGGGTCTACCAGGGGGTCATGGACCACGACACCACGGTCATGAACACCCGCACCCACACCAGGGAGCGCATCGGCCAGCTCATCACGGTGACCGGCGCCGACTCGCAGCAGGCCGACGCCTTCGGCCCCGGGGACATCGGCGCGGTGGCCAAGCTCAAGGAGACCCGCGCGGGTGACTGGCTCGCCGAGCGAGACGAGCCCCTCACGATGCCGCCGCTGACCATGCCCGCGCCCGTGATGGCCTTCGCGATGGAGCCCGTGGGCGACGAGGACAAGGTCTTCACCGCCCTGCGCCGCCTGCAGGAGGAGGACCCGACGATCGACCTGCACCGCGACGAGCGCACCGGCGAGGAGATCATCGCCGGCCTCTCGCAGATGCACGTCGAGGTGGTCGTGGAACGCCTGCGTCGGCGCTTCGGCTGCGAGGTGCGCCTCAAGCCCCCGCGCGTGCCCTACCAGGAGACGATTCGTAGGCCGGCCAGGGCCCATGGACGCCACAAGAAGCAGACCGGCGGGCGTGGACAGTTCGGCGACTGCCACATCGAGATCGAGCCGCTGGACGACGGCGCAGCCTTCGAGTTCGTGGACGCCACCAAGGGCGGCGCGATCCCCTCGAGCTACATCCCGGCGGTCGAGAAGGGCTGCCTGGAGGCGCTCGAGCACGGACCCGTGGCGGGCGCTCCGGTGCGCGGCGTACGGGTCCGCGTCGTCGACGGCAGCCACCACACGGTCGACTCCTCGGAGATGGCCTTCAGGCTGGCCGGCTCGATCGCCATGAAGGAGGCCCTGACCGATGCGGGCGCGGTCCTCCTGGAGCCGGTGATGGCTGTACGCCTGTCGGTGCCCGAGGAGTGCGTGGGCGACGTCATCGGCGATCTCTCCAGCCGCCGGGGGCGCCCGCAGGGGATGGAACCGGCCGGCGGGATGACCGAGGTCCGCGCCGAGGTCCCGATGGCCGAGATGCTCACCTACGCGCCCGACCTGCGCGCGCTGACCGGCGGGCGCGGTGAGTACAACATGGAGCTCGAGCGCTACGAGGAGATGCCGCGGGCGCTGGCCGAGCGGGTGGTGGAGGCCCAGCGGGAGGCGACGGCCGCCTGACGGCGCCCCGGGCGCGGCGCGAAATCCCGCTTGCGGACCGGGTCGGGGATGGCGCGCGGCGCTAACCTCGACCGGTCCGTGGATCCTATGACCCGCAAGTCGATCACGACCAGT
The DNA here is from genome assembly GCA_037721455.1 of Solirubrobacteraceae bacterium. Classification (GTDB taxonomy): domain Bacteria; phylum Actinomycetota; class Thermoleophilia; order Solirubrobacterales; family Solirubrobacteraceae; genus Siliceabacter. The sequence goes on from JBBJOB010000022.1 coordinate 8,060, forward strand.
CACGCCGTCCTTGCCTGCGACGTGTGCGGTCGCACCCTGCTGCGCGGGGAGAAGGCCGATCCGTTCGTCGCCGGCGGCTCGCGGCGCCTGGTCTGCGAGCTGTGCACCGGCCGGGCGGCCAACGAGGGCTGGATTCGCGAGGGCGCCGACGATGTCGGCGTACGCAGCGCGGGCGGCCGCGGACGACGCTCGTTCCTTGGACGCCTGCGCCGCCAGAGCGACAACGGCGAGCCCGCCCGCGAGCGCGCGGGGGACGGGCGCGCCCAGCGCCCCCGCCGTGACGACGGCGCGGCCGTCTGGACCCAGGAGCCCGATTGGGGCCCCGACCAGCACGGCCACCCGGCCGACGCGTGGGCCGGCGAGGCCGTCCCCGAGGACGCCGGCTGGGACGACCCTGCGGCGGTCGCGCCGCCCGCGCAGGCCGCGCCCGGCGCGCCCTCCGCCCACGAGTCCGAGCTCGCCCACGAGGGCGCGCCGCCCGTGGCGCCGCCCCCCGCTGCCTACGAGGAGCCGCTGCCCGAGGAGCCGGGCGAGGAGGGTGCGCGCCCGCGCGAGCGCCGCCGGCTGCGCCGGGGCGAGCCTGCCCCCGAGCCGCCGCGCTCGCAGCGTCACGTGCACGCCGTGCCCACCAACGCGAGCCTGAAGCTCAGTCGAGCGCTGGAGGTCTTCAACGGCAGCGGCCACCCGCGCACGGTGGCCGGCGTGGCCCGTTCCCTGGGCGAGCCGATGGTCGCCGCCCACCCATCGGGCACCGAGGGCAGCATCGTTGTCATCGTGGTCGGCTGGGAGCTGTGCTGGTATCGCTACGAGGTCGACCTGGCCGACGAGGCGGCCGGCGTGCGTGTGGTGGCCCAGGGCGCCGAACTCGATGAGCTCGAGCCCCGCGAGCGCGACGCCAACGCCGAGGCCGACGACCGCGGCGCCCTGGCACTGGCGTGAGTGCGACGGTCCCACAGGTCGGAGCTATCCTTCACGTAATCGCTTTCGCCTGCCGGCCGTCGCAAGCTCCGGCCTTCGGCGACGTCACCTCATGATCTATTGCGTCGTTCCCACCGCCCTGGCCGACGAGCTCTACGACAAGCTCGTGGCCCACTACGCCGACGATCCCGATGTCGAGGTGATCGTGGACCGGCGCACGGCGGAGCGGCGCGGTGGCGAGGCCACGCCCGCGCAGCGCGAGCAGCGCACCACGCGTGACCGCCGCCGCCAGCGGGTGCCGGGCGAGTTCCCGCCCATCGCCGAGGGAGACTAGTGTCCCTGCGGTGGGCTTGAAGGTCGTCGTCCACGTGGACGGCGGGGCGCGGGGCAACCCGGGGCCCGCCGCGGCGGCCGCTGTCGTGTCCACCCCCGAGGGCGAGGTGCTCGACGAGAGCGCCGAGACGCTGGGTCGCGCCACCAACAACGTGGCCGAGTACCGCGGCCTGCTGCTGGGCCTCATGCGTGCCCGGGAGCTGGGCGCCACCGAGGTCGAGGTGATCAACGACTCCGAGCTGGTGGCCAAGCAGGTCAACGGCGTCTACAAGGTCAAGCACGTCGACATGAAGCCGCTGTACGCGGCGGCCCGTGAGGTGCTGGAGGGCTTCGAGCGCTGGACCGTTCGCTCGGTTCCCCGCGCGCGCAACGCGCACGCCGACGCGCTGGTCAACCAGGCGCTCGACGCGGCGGCCTGACGCTCCGCCGATTCACAGCGCGGGACATCGGGCACGCACCCAAGCATGCCCGACGTGACCTTTCCCTCCAACGGCTCGACGGCCCCCGGCTACCTCGCGATCCCCCAGGACGGCCACGGCCTGCCGGTCGTGGTGCTCCAGGAGTGGTGGGGCCTGGAGGACCACATCCGCGCCGTCTGCGACCGCCTGGCCTCCAACGGCTTCCTGGCCCTGGCGCCCGACCTGTACCGCGGCGAGACGACCACCCAGCCCGACGAGGCGCAGCAGAAGATGATGGCCCTCAACATGGACGAGGCCGAGCGCGACATGCGCAGCGCCGTCGACTTCCTCGCCGAGCACGAGGCCGCCGAGGGCGGGCGCGTCGGCTCGCTGGGCTTCTGCCTGGGCGGCGGGCTCTCGGTCTGGGCCGCGGCGGCCAACCCCAAGGTCGCCGCGACGGTGACCTACTACTACGTGATGCCCCACGGAACCCCGGACTTCTCGGCCATCCAGGGGCCGGTGCTCGGGCACTTCGGAACGGCCGACGAGTTCGTGCCCGTGGCTGCCGCCCGGGATCTCGAGCGCGCGATGCGCGACGCGGGCGTGGAGGTCGAGTTCGAGTTCTACGAGGGCGCGGGCCACGCGTTCTTCAACGACACCAACCGCCTGGGCACCTACGACGAGGCCGCCGCCCTGCGCTCCTGGCACCGCACGGGGGACTTCCTGCGCGACCAGCTGTAGTGCCCGACTTCCTCCCCCTGCCCCCGCGTCCGGCCAAGCCGCGCGTCCACGGGCTGACCCACGTGATCGACACCGGGCTGGCCGCCGCGGACGTCGACGCCTTCCTCAGCCTCGCCTCGCCCTTCGTGGACCTCGTGCGCCTGGGCTTCGGGACCGCCTACGTCACGCCCGCCCTGGAGGCCAAGCTCGCCGTCTACGCGCGCCACGGCGTGCCGGTCATGGTTGGAGGTACGTTGACCGAGCTGGCCTGGCTTCACGGCCAGGTCGACGAACTGGCCGACTGGGTGGCCGGGCTGGGCATCGAGCACATCGAGGTCTCCAGCGGCGTCGTCCCGGTGCCCGAGACGGAGAAGGTGGCGCTGGTGGAGCGCCTGGCCGACCGGTTCACCGTCTACGCCGAGGTGGGGGAGAAGGACCCCGACGCGATCCTGGCCCCCTACCGCTGGGTGGAGCTCATCCGTGGCGCACTGGACGCGGGCGCCGCGCTCGTGATCTGCGAGGGACGCGCCAGCGGCGACGCGGGCGTCTACCGCCGCGACGGCGAGGCGCGCACAGGTCTCATCGACGAGATCGTGCACGAGGTGGATCCGGCGCGGCTGGTCTTCGAGGCGCCGCGCCGCCACCAGCAGACATGGCTCATCCGCCGCCTGGGCGGCGAGGTCAACCTGGGCAACGTGCGCCCGGATGATGCCCTCGCACTGGAGACGCTGCGCCTGGGCCTGCGCGCCGACACCCTCGACGTCTTCCACCCTGGGTAGTGGTCCCTCCGGCAATTACCGCACCGCTTCGCCGGAGTGTCCACCCGTGAGCGTCCGTCGCGCCGCGGTCGGGGGCAGCCGCGACGTCGCGGTGCTGCTCACCGGCGTGGGCAAGCGGTACGACATCGTCAGCGCGTTCGCCCAGCACGCCTTCGTCATCGCCGCCGACCCGGGCCCGCTGGCGCCCGCGCAGTACGCGGCCGACCTACGCGTCGCGCCCCCGCGCATCGACGACCCGGACTACGTGGCGTTCCTCGAGCAACTCATGGCCACCCACGACGTGCGCGCCGTGGTGCCGCTGACCGACCTGGACATCGAGGTTCTGGCCGCGGCGGAGCGGCTCCCCGCGTTCGTGCCCCCGGTCGAGGTCTGTCGCGCGACCTTTGACAAGTTCGCCTGTCACGAGCTGCTGCTGTCTCACGGGCTGCCCAGCCCCCCGACCGTGCTGCCGGGCACCGAGCCCGACTCCTACCCGGTGATGGTCAAGCCTCGCAGCGGGTCGGGCGCGCGCTCCATCCACCCCGCCGCCGACCGCGAGCAGGCCGAGTTCTTCGTGCGCTACGTCGACGAGCCGATGATGGTGCAGCGCCTGATGGACGGCCCGGAATTCTCCATCGACATCCTGGGCGACCTCGAAGGGCGCTGCCTCAACGCCATCCCCCGCACCATGCTCGAGTCGCGCGGGGGCGAGTCGATCAAGGGCCAGGTCATCGCCGACGCCGAACTGGTCGAGCTCGGCCGGAGGACGGCAGAGGCGCTGGGCGTACGCGGGCCGTGCACCGTGCAGGCCTTCCGCGACCGCGAGATCGGCCTGGCCATCACCGACGTCAACTGTCGCTTCGGCGGTGCGTTCCCGGCACCGATGTACGCCGCGCGGCACGGACGGACCTACCCCGAGCTGATCGTCCGCATGGCCCGGGGAGAGACGGTCGAGCCCCACGTGGGCGACTTCACCGCCGGCCAGACCTTCTCGCGCTACTACTGGCAGCTCGAGCTCGACGATCAGCTCAGGCCCACGGGCCGCGACATCGTGGCCGGCGGCCCGCGGGCGCCGCGGTGAGCGGCGGCGTTGCGGGAAGCGGCTGAAGGGACTCGAACCCTCGACCTTCTGCATGGCAAGCAGACGCTCTAGCCAACTGAGCTACAGCCGCGCGGGTGGGCGAGTATAGCCAGCGGCGGGACGGCCTGGAGCGGGGGTTCCGAGTAGCCGTCACGCCTCAGTGACTGCTTGGGACGAGGTCTGCGCCTCATCCGCGGTCGGGCCGGCCTCGATGCGGCGAGACAGCGCGCGCTCGTGGTCGTCCATCCCGACTCCCGACTCGACTCGCTCAAGCGCGGCACCGTATCGACCCCGACGCCATCGCAGCGGTCGAGGCGGACCTCGGGGCGGCGATCGACGACGTGACCCGGCGCAGGGGCGTGCAGGTGCATCGCCGGCTGCTGCGCGACGGCGCACCCGTCGCGCTCGACGCACCCCTGGTGGAAGCCGCCCGCCGCGCTGCCGCCCGCCTGGGCATCGAGGCCGTCACCACGCACTCCGGCGCGGGCCACGACGCCCAGCACCTGGCCTCCCGCGCGCCGTGCGCCCTGCTGTTCGTGCCCCTGGTCGGGGGGGAGAGCCACACGCCCCAGGAGGAGGCCGACGCGCACGCCATCGCCGCCGCCGCGAACGTGCTCGTCGAACTGCTCACCCGATGGGACGGGTGAGCCGCGCCGTCCTCCTCAGGTTCCGCCGTTGTGGGGCGCGTAGCGGTGGTGGAGCATGAGGTCGTTGCCGTCGGGATCGGTGAACACCGCGATGTGGCAGACGCCCGTGTCCAGGGTGTCGCCGAAGAACGTCACGCCCTTGGTCTCCAGCTCGGCCCGCGCCGCCGCGACGTCGTCCACGTGCAGGGCGGGGTGGGCGTTCTTCTGGGGCGTGAAGGGGATGCCCATCTTCTCGGGCTCCCAGATGGCGAAGCACGTCTCGCCCAGCCAGGCCTCGAAGCGGGCGGTGTCGTCGGGCCGCAGCCCGAGCGTGTCGATGTAGAAGGCGCGCGAGCGCTCGGCGTCCTGCGACGGGACGCCGACGAAATCGAGCTTGGTGATCATGGCTGTGGATCGTAGACGGGCTCGGGCGGCGAGCTCGGTGGATGCGGGCTCAGTGCCCCGGAGAGGAGTGGGAAGCGTCGTCCAGCGCGAGCCCGACGACGTGGGCCACCCGATCGAGGTCGGCATCCTTCGCGAGGACCGAGGCTCCGTGGCGCTGGGCGACGGCCGCGATCATGCAGTCGACCATCCCCCGCGGCGTCACGCCGGCGGCGCGACAGCGGCGGTAGAGGCGAACGGCTCCGTCGAAGTCGGCCACTGAGTCGAAGCGAAGCAGGTGGAACCGCCGCAGGAGGCGGCGCAGATCAGCCTCACGCTCGTCAGTGCGCGCTCCCGCGAGCACCTCCATCACCACCGGCTCGGTCACCGCGACCGGACCCCCGCCGGCGATCAGCTCCGACAGACGGACATCGACGGGGCTGCCGGTGGCCCGGTCGTACTCGATCCAGGCAGAGGTGTCGGCGAGGATCATCCTGTTCGGCGAGGCGGCGCGTCGGACGGCGGCTCGCCGATGGCGTGCGCGCCGCGCATCGACAACGCCTCCTCTCGGGTCATCGGCTGACCCGCGAGGTGGCGCAGGGCGAGGTCCACGGCTTCCGTCTTGGTCCGGGTCCCGTAGCGCTCCATGATCGCCTCGACGTAGGTCTCCTCGATCTCGATGTTCGTCCGCGCTCTGCTCATACACCTATGGTACACGTGGCGTGTACATCACGTGTACGGGCAAGGACCGTCGTCGACCTCGGCGACCGGAGTCAGCACGGCGTGGCGTCGCGCAGGGCCGGCAGGCCCTCGGCCATGCGGGCCGGCGAGAGTGCCACGGTGCGCCGGCGAACCAGACCTCACCGCGAAGCATCGTCCCGGTCGGCCCAGTCCTCGGCCGGCCCCCAATCGGCGATCGCACCGAGTGGGAGCTCGCCGTCGTCTGCAGGCGACTGCTCCCACGTCGCCGGGTCGACCTCGCTGCGCAGCGCGACGAGGCCGGTGCAGGGCGGGATCGTCGGGCATCGAGAGAACCGCACCGTTCGCCCGACGGTTGACGAACGGGTGTTCGGGTATAGTAGAGGGTCATGTGCGGAATAGCCGGGATCTACGGAGGAGCCGAGCGAGCGGGGGAGCACGGTCTGGCGATGTTGGGCCGGCTCGAGCACCGCGGGCCCGACGGAC
>JBBJOB010000212.1:0-3916 GCA_037721455.1 Solirubrobacteraceae bacterium
ACTAGGCGAACACGACCGTCACGCCATCGAGACCACGGAAGTCCTCATCGCGGGTGTAGAGCGTGAGCGTGTGCGCGGCGGCGGTTGCAGCGATCAGCGCGTCGGCTGTCTTCGGACGGCCACGACCCCGTCGCCGAGCGGCCGCGACGATGCGGCCGTAGTGGAGTGCGACCCGTTCGTCCACGGGCAGCGAGCGGAAGCGGCGCTCGGCCATGGTGAGGGTCGCGAGCCGGCCGGGACGTTGCCGCTCATCGGCGATCAGGACACCGTGGTGGAGTCCGCAGAGCGTCACGGCCGAGATCGCTGCCCCATCAGGCAGCTCCACGGTGTCGCCCCGAGCAAGGGCGATGACGACGCTCGTGTCGAGAAGGCCGCGACTCACGAGAAAGGATCGTCGGGCTCCCAGTCGCCGCGGCGCAGATCCTCATCCAGTGAGTCGTCCGCAAGCAGCAGGCCGGTGAAGTCGCGGACCAGTTCGTCCCTTCCCACGAAGGCGTCGGCGCTCTCCACCGGCCCGAGCTGCGCCACCGAGTGACCGTGCACGGTGATCTCGAGCCGTTCACCTGCTTGGACGCGTCTCAGGAGCTCTGCCGTGTTGTTGCGAAGTTCGCGCTGAGGCACAGGCGTCGCCATAGGGCTACACCGTAGCAAGGTGCCGGGTCGCCGCCTGGCGGGCCCTCAACTCCGCTGCGCCGCCGCACCCCGGGCGACGACCTGCGTCGCGAGCTTGCGACTGGCCTCGTCGATCATGGCGCCGTCGTGCATCACCGCGCCGCGGCTGCCCTCCCCGCTCTCGGCCGCCTCGAGCGCATCGAGCACGCCGCGCGCGTGCTCGAGCTCCTCGGGGCTGGGCGCGAAGAGGTCGTTGAGCACGTCGATCTGGGTGGGATGCAGGGCCCACTTGCCGTCATAGCCCAGCGCATGGGAGCGCTGGGCGGCGGCCCGGAAGCCGTCGAGATCCTTGATCGCGAGGTAGGGCCCGTCGATGGCCTGCAGGTCGGCGTCGCGCGCCGCGATCAGCACGGTCGCCAGCACGTGGTGCCAGCGGTCGCCGGACTGGTCGCCCTCGGGCGGCAGGCCGAGTGAGGCTGAAAGGTCGGCGTAGCCCACGATCAGCGTCTCCAGGCGTTGGCTGGCATGCGCAATGGCGTGGATGTGGCGCAGCCCGGTCGCCGTCTCGATCAGCGCCTGCAGCCCGACGGGCGCGGCTCGGCCCACCTCCTGCTCGACCATCCCGGCGAGGCGGTCGACGAACTCGATCTCCCCGGGCGATTCCACCTTGGGGACGACGAGCGAGGCCAGCCCGTCGCCGGCGCCCGCGACGACGTCGATCACGTCGCGGTGGCACCAGTGCGTGGCGGGCCCGTTGATGCGCACGGCCACCGCGCGCTCGCCCCAGTCCTCCTGTGCAAGCGCCGCCGTCACGGCGGCCCGCGCCTGGGCCTTGACGGGCGGGGCGACGGCGTCCTCGAGGTCGATGACCACCTCGTCGGCGGCGAGCGCGCGCGCCTTGGTGAGCATCTTCTCCGATGACCCGGGAACCGAAAGGCAGGAGCGTCGGGCGGGCACCGACGCGAGGGTATCGCCGGGCTGCGCGCACCGTCGCGACGCCCGGTGACGGTGCTCGACTACGCTCGGGGGCCACTCAACCGCCGAAGGGGAACGAGATGCTGCAGGCTGGGGAGCGGGTGCACGTCGGCGGCCCCCACTTCGAGGACTTCGAGATCGGCCAGGTCTTCGCCGGACCGGCGATGACCTTGACGAGCGGCCACGCGGCGCTGCACCAGGCGATCGTCGGCGACCGCATGGGGCTGTCGCTCGACGCGGGCCTGAGTCACGCCGTGACCGGCCGCGGAGAGCCCATGGCGCACCCCAACCTGGTCTGCGACGTCTCGATCGGCCAGTCCACCGAGCCGACCTTCCGCGTGCGCGGCAACCTCTTCTACCGGGGGCTGGTCGTCCAGCGTCCCGTGCACCTCGGCGACACGCTGCGCACCACCACCGAGGTCGTGGGGCTCAAGCAGAACCGCCCGCGCCCCGACGGCACCGCCAGCGGGCTGGTCGCGCTGCGCATCCGCACCGTCGACCAGCACGGGGAGCCGGTGCTCGACTACTGGCGCTGCCCGGTGATCCCATTGCGTGATCCCGCGCTGCAGACCGGCCACGCGGACCGTTTCGAGTCGATCCCCAAGGAGCTCGACATGGACGGCGTGCGCGCCGCGGTGCCGCGCGACTGGACCTTCCGTGCCGCGCGCGAGCTCATGCCCGGCGCCCACGCCGGCGACCTCACCGCGGGGACGGTCTACGAGATCGAGGGGCGCGACACCGTCACCGCGGCGCCCGAGCTCGCGCGATTGACCCTCAACGTGGCCAAGACCCACACCGACGCCGATGGCGGCGCCCACGGCCACCGCCTGGTCTACGGCGGGTACACGATCGCCGTGGCCGCCGCGCAGGCCACGCGCGCGCTGCCCAACCTGCTGACCATCCTGGCGTGGCGCGGCTGCGAGCACACCGGCCCGGTCTTCGAGGGCGACATCCTGAGCACGGAGCTGACCCTGGAGGCCGTCGAGCCCGTCGACCTGGGCGACGACGGGTGCGCGCTGCTCGACCTGCGCGCGATCGTGCACGCCCACCGGACGGACGCGGACGAGCCCGCCCCGGTACTCGACTGGCGATTCATCGGCCTGATGGCATGACGGCATGACGACGGGCACGAAGAGAGAGAGGAAACGATGAACGGCATCCTCGACGGCATGCGGGTGATCGAGGGCTCGGCCTTCGTGGCCGCCCCCCTTGGCGGCATGACGCTCGCCCAGATGGGCGCGGACGTGATCCGCTTCGACCCCATCGGCGGCGGCCTGGACTACCACCGCTGGCCGGTCAACGAAGACGACGTGTCGCTGTTCTGGCACGGGCTCAACAAGGGCAAGCGCTCGATCCAGATCGACCTGCGCAATCCCGAGGGCCGCGACCTGCTCACCGCGCTGGTCACCCAGCCGGGGGAGAACAACGGCCTCTTTCTCACCAACTTCCCCGCCCGCGGCTGGATGGGCTTCGAGGCCCTGGCCGAGAAGCGGGCCGACCTGGTGATGGTCAGCATCGTCGGCAACCACGACGGCTCCTCGGCGGTGGACTACACGGTCAACCCTGCGACGGGCTTCCCGTGGGCCACGGGACCGCGCCACCTCGACGCGCCGTTCAACCACCTGCTGCCCGCGTGGGACTGCATCACCGGCCAGATGGCGGTCGCCGGCCTGCTGGCCGCCGAGCGCCATCGTCGCCTGGTGGGCGAGGGCCAGAAGGTCAGCATCGCGCTCTCCGACGTCGCCTTCGCGATGGTCGGCAACCTCGGGAAGATCGCCGAGGCACAGGTGCTGGAGCGCGATCGCGCCAAGGACCAGAACTACCTCTACGGCGCCTTCGGCCGCGACTTCACGACCAAGGAGGGCCGCCACATCATGGTGCTGGCGCTGACCCTCAAGCACTGGACCAGCCTCGTCGAGGCCACCGGGCTGCACGAGGCCTTCGCCCTGCTGGAGAAGATGATGAACGTCGACCTGACCAAGGAGGGCGATCGCTGGCGCGCGCGCGAGGTGATCGGAGCCGTGCTCAAGGAATGGATGGTCACGCGCACCGTGGCCGAGATCGGTGAGATCTTCGACCGCCACGGCGTCTCCTGGGGCCCCTACCAGACCTTCCGCGAGGCGGTCAACGAGGACCCGCGCTGCTCGACGGCCAACCCGATGTTCGAGGAGCTCGAGCAGCCCGGGATCGGCACCTACCTGACTCCCGGCTCGCCCCTGGACTTCTCGGCCCTGGAGCGCGTGCCACCCACGCGCGCCCCGCTGCTGGGCGAGCACACCGATCAGATCCTCGGCGAGGACCTCGGCCTCAGCGAGACCCAGATCGGTCG
>JBBJOB010000023.1:0-14306 GCA_037721455.1 Solirubrobacteraceae bacterium
CGAGCCGTGGTCCTCGACGTGCAGTTCGACGGTGTTGCTGTTCTCGGTGCCTACTGCGAGCCTCGTCATGGAGCGGCTCCTCGTTGTGGGGGGCGGTCCGAGCAAGGCTGCTCAGGTCGTTGCGCGCGCAAACATGCACGGGCGCTTGGCGCCGACAGCCGTTCCGTCGTCGCGGCGTGCGAACATGCGTTCGATGCGCTGGAGCAACCTGGACGTTCAACAGACCGAGCAGGCCACCCTCCCCGGCTACCGCGACGCCGTCGTCCGTCACTTCGACGCGCCACAGGCGCTGGACACCCGCTTCTACGAGGTCCACGCGAAGTCCGCCCTCAACCGGGTGCCCAAGGCGTCGAAGGTCCCGTTCCGGTGGACGATCAACCCGTATCGGGGCTGCAGCCAGGCCTGTGTTTACTGCTTCGCCCGCCCGACCCACACCTACCTGGGCTTCGACGCCGGACGCGACTTCGAGAAGGAGATCGTGGTCAAGGTCAACGTCCCCGAGGTGCTGCGGGCGGAATTGCGCCGGCCTTCGTGGGCCCGTGAACACGTGGCCATGGGGACGAACACGGACCCCTACCAGTGGGTCGAAGGCCGCTACCGGCTGATGCCCGGCATCTGGGAGGCCCTGCGAGACGCGCGCACGCCGGCGTCGGTGCTGACGAAGTCGCCGCTGCTGCTTCGCGACCTCGAGCTGATGCGCGAGCTGGGGGAGGTGGCGGACGTCAGCGCCAACCTTTCGGTGCCCACGCTGGACGAGAAGGCGTGGCGGGCCACCGAGCCCCACACGCCCCATCCACGGGCACGGTTGGAGGCGGTGGCCGAGCTCAACCGGGCGGGGATCCCGACCGGCGTGCTGGCGGCGCCGCTCATGCCCGGCATCAACGACGGGCCCGAGCAGGTAGAGGCGCTGCTGGCCGCCGCCGACGACGCGGGCGCGGTGGGGATCGGCGGCATCGCGCTACATCTGCGCGGCGAGACGCGCGGCGTGTTCATGGACTGGCTGCGCAGCGCACGGCCGGACCTCGTGCCCCGCTACGAGGGCCTGTACGCCCGGGGCGCCTACGCCCCGCAGGCCGAACGCCGGCGACTGGCCGCCCTGGTTTGCCGTCCGGGCGCGCCGTCGCCCTCGCGCTTCGACGGCGGCGACGGACGTGAGGTGTTCGCGCCCTCGCCACGGCTGGAGCAGGTCCAAGAGCGACTGTTCTGACCCGCGACCGAAGGATCCACCGCGGTGAGCGCGGGGCATCCTTCGATCATCGGCCGCGCAGCGGCGTGCGGTGGCACCCCTGCGTTGGCGTGCGGCACCATCCCGCCTAGCCTCGGCCTCGCGCAAGACGCTCCACCAGCGCCGCGGCGTCGTGGTGCTCGCGCAGGGTGCGGGCCAGCGCGAGGGCGGCGGGTTCCTCGGTGGCCTCGAGGAGATCGTGCTCGGCGGCCAGCTCGGCGCGTAGCGCCGCGGCGACGTCGTGCCAGGCGATGCCGGGGACGAGATCCTCGACGGCCCCGAGGGTGCTCGGGTCCCAGGTCAGGTCGAGGGCCTCATGGACCGCCACCAGAACCTCGCGCGCGCGGTCGGCGCCTTCGACCAGCAGCACCCCCTCGGTCCAGGCCGCGCTGCGGCGCACGCGCTGGGCGATGCCCGCCAGCTTGACGCCACCCGCGTGCAGGCTCCAGGCGCCGGGGCAGTACTCGCCGGGCAGCTCGCCGCGCTGCGCGTCGACGCCTACGCGGGCCAGGAGCCCGTGCACGACCCCGGCCATGGCCTCGAAGCGCCGGGTCGTGTCCTCGGCCACCGGGGCGGCGAGGCCGATGACCAGCGCTCCCTCGTGGACGGCCGCCGCCCGCCCTCCGCCGACGCGCAGGACCGCCGCGAAGCCGGCCTCCCGGGCGGCGTCCACGGCCGCCGGGAACCCGGCCAGCAGGCGGTCCAGGCGCCCGAAAGAGACCCCTGGACCCGGCGCCCAGAGGCGCAGCACCGGGGGGCCACCCTGCTCGACGCCCTCCAGGACCGCCGACGACAGCGCGGTGTCCAGCACCGGGTCGCGGGGCACCGAGGCGGTGAGAACGGTCAGCGGGCGGCGCACGCACCCGCTACCCCCGCCGGTCGCGCTGGCCCGCGGCCAGCTCGTCGGCGACGCGGTCGGCGCCCAGCAGCCGGTTCACGCGGCTCACCGGTCCGGGGGCCAGGCCGGCCAGCGCCGCGCCCAGCCGCAGCCCCAGCGGTGCGACGTCGACCTCGCAGCGCTGGTGCTCGATCGCGCGGACCACGCCGCGCGCGACGTCCTGCGGAGTGCTGGTGCCCACGAACCACGGCAGCCGCGCGCCCGAGTCGTGGAACATGCCCGCCTCGCGGACGAAGCCGGGAAAGACGCAGGAGACCCCGACGCCCGCGGGGCCCAGCTCGGCGTGCAGGGCGGCCGAGAAGCCGCGCAGGCCGAACTTCGTCGCCGAGTAGATCGACCCGCCCTGGGCCGCGGCCTTGCCCGACAGTGAGGAGACGAAGACCAGGTGGCCGCTGCCGCGCTCGACCAGGCGCGGCGCCAGCGCGCGGGCGAGCTGCATCGGGGCGGTCAGGTTGACCGCGACCGCGGCCTCGATCTCCCCGTCGTCGAAGTCGCGCAGCCGCCCGGAGGCGGGTAGCGCAGCGTTGGCCACGAGCACGTCGATCTCGCCTACCCGGTCAAGGAGGCGCGCCACCGCGGCGGTGTCGCCCAGGTCTGCTGCCACCGTGCGCCCACCCACTTCGGCGGCCAGCGCCTCCAGCACCTTGACGCGCCGACCGCTGAGCACGAGCGTCGCGCCGCGCGCCGCCGCGGCCCGCGCGATCGCGTGGCCTATGCCTCCCGTCGCGCCCGTCAGCAGGACGCTGCGCCCAGCCAGCTCCATTCGGCGCGCCACCCTATCCGCACCGTGGCGCGAAAGCCGTCGCGGTCGTGTCAGCCGCCGGCGAACACGGCCACCGTCGCGGTGAAGCCGTGGAGCGCGGGGCGGCCGCCGACCGGGCCGATCTCACCGGCGGCGAAGAATCCTGCGGCAGGTGCGTCGAGCTCTTGGGCCAGGACCCGCGCATCGTGATCGGGCGCGCCGAACAGGCCGGCGCCCCGACCGTTACAGGTGAACATCAGGGCGCCGGCGGGGCGCTGCTCGCCCAGGGCGGCGCGGCGCAGGGCCAGCGCCTCGTGCAGGTCGCGGTCGGCCGAGTCGGCGTCGCGCACGTGGAGGCGCACCCGCAGGCCGGGCTCGACGAGGGCCCCGACGTCCAGGGCGCCAGTCGTCTGCTCCGTGCCGGCCAGCCCGACGAGGTGGTAGGCGTCCGACGGCGGCGCGTCGCCAGCCGCGCCCGCCTCGTCCACGCGCATCCCCAGCAGCAGCCCGCCGCGGGCCCGCGCGCGCTCGGGCGCGGGCAGGGCATCCACGACGTCGCGCAGCACGGCCAGCGCCGCGACACCGTCGAGCTCCTCGATGCGCCGCGCCCCGCCCGCGGTGACCGTCAGCTCCGGGCCGACCGCCGCGGCGCCCTGGGAGACGCACGGCAGCAGCTCCACGCCGTCCAGGCGCAGGCCGACGGCACCGGCGCCGACCACCTGGTCATCGCAGAACAGGGCCGCCGCGCCCTCGGCGGTCCGCGCGCTGGCCAGCCCGCCCAGGATCGGGACGCCGCCCGCCCGGCGGTGCAGCTCGCCCAGGATGCCCTCGGTGGGGAAGGACAGCGGATCGGGCAGCAGCAGACAGCACGCCGCCCCGGCCATATCGGGCAGGCCGGTGATGGCGACCCCGCCCTCGGCGGGCGTCGCCCGGCTGTGGAAGGCCTGCGCCCTGCCGCCGGCCAGATCGGCCGCCCACACCGCGATCGCTGTGCCGCCCTCGACCTCGCGCGCGTCGGCCAGGACGCCGCCGGCGCCACAGCCCACCAGCGCGTCGGGCGCGAGCACGTCGTGCACCGCTTCCAGCATTCTCTCCGGAGCTACGAGGTGGGCGCCGGTGGCAAAGACGAGAGCCACGTCAGCGCTCCCGCCGGCCAGCCCTTCAAGGGCCGCGGCCGCCGCCTGCGCGGCACCGGCCCGCGCGTCGGACTCCGTCGACAGGCCGCACCCGATCGCCACGCCCACCCCGACGACCATACCCGGCGGTGGAAGGGGAGGCCCGACCGGCCGGATGCGTCGCCGCCCATGGGCCTCTGGCCCCATTGCGGCGACCGGCCCGGCGTGCACGGCGCCCATACTGCGCGCCGTGCCCGACGTCCTCGCCCTCTTTGGCCCCACCGCGGTGGGCAAGACCGCGGTGGCCGTCGCGCTGGCGCGGCGCCTGCGGGCGCACGGGGACGCCGCCGTGGCCGTCTCGGCCGACGCGCTGCAAGTCTACCGCGGGCTGGAGACGCTCACCGGCGTGGCGTCGCCGGCCGAGCAGGCACAGCTCGAGCACCGGCTCGTCTCCTTCGTGCCGCTGCGCCAGCGCTTCAGCGTGGCCGAGTACCAGCCGCTGGCCCACGCGGAGATCGACGGACTGCTGGCCGCCGGGCGCACGCCGATCGTCGTGGGCGGCACCGGGTTGTACCTGCGCGCCGCGCTGGCCGGGCTGGAGCTGCGCCCGCCGCCCGAGCCGGGGGTGCGCGAGCGCCTGGAGGCCGAGGCCGACGTTCGCGGCCCCGCCTTCCTGCACGCCCGTCTGGCCGAGGCGGCGCCCTGGGCGGCTCAGCGCATCGCACAGACCGATCGCAGCCGCGTCGTGCGTGCGCTGGAGCTCCACGAGCAGGGCGCGCTGCAGCCGCCGCCCGCGCAGAGCGAGCTGTGGACTGCGCGCACCCGCCACCCGACCCGGCTGGTCGGCCTGACCATGGAGCGCGAGGCGCTGCGCGCCCGGATCGACGAGCGCGTGGAGGCGATGCTGGCCTCCGGCGTGGAGCAGGAGGTACTCGCCGCCGCCGCGGCGCGCGCCGGCCCGACGGCCCGCGCCGCCGTCGGCTTCCGCGAGCTGCTGGACGGCGACCACGAGGCCATGCGCCGCAACACCCGCCGCTACGCACGGCGTCAGATGACCTGGCTGCGCAAGCTGGCCGGCGCCCGCCTGGTCGACGTCACCGGCCGCGCGCCCGAGGACGTCGCTGCGCAGATCCTCGACGGACGATCGGTCGATCGGGGTCGCTGAGCGAGGCCGATCGACCGACCATCCGCGCGCACCGCCGTCATCGTCCCGGCGGGCCTCCCGTAGGGTGCCCGGCGTGCGCCTCGAGAAGTGGCAGGCCCTGGGCAACGACTACCTGATCGCCGAGCGCGACGAGCTCCCGCTCCCGCTCACGCCGGCCCGTGTGCGCCGCCTGTGCGACTGTCACGTGGGCCTGGGCGCCGACGGGGTCCTCCAGCTCGAGCCGCCTGACGCGCCCGGCTTCACCGCTCGCCTGCGCATCTTCAACCCCGACGGCTCGGAGGCCGAGCTGTCGGGTAACGGCGCGCGTGAGGCCATCCTCTACCTGCGTCGCCGCGGGTGGACCGAGCAGCGCACGTTCTCCATCCAGACCGTCGCCGGCGAGCTGCGCGCCACGATCGCCGACGACCTGCGCTCGGCCCGCGTGGACATGGGCCGCGCACGGCTGCACAGCGTCGACTTCCCCGCCGGCGGCGAGGACGGCAGCGGCCGACTGCCCGACGGCACCACGTTCCAGCACGTCTCGATCGGCAACCCGCAGTGCGCGATCCACGTCGCCGACCAAGCCGCGCTGGACGCTCTCGACCTCCCGGCCATCGGGCCGGCCATCGAGCACCACGACGCGTTCCCCAACCGCACCAACGTGTCCTGGTGGACCGCGCTGGGCGCCTCCACGATCCGCGCGCGGATCTTCGAGCGCGGGGTGGGGGAGACGCGCTCCAGCGGCACGGGGGCCACCGGCGCCGCGGTGGCCCACGTCCTGGGCGGCGGCGATTCGCCGGTCACCGTGCGCCTGGACGGCGGCGAGCTGGAGGTCGAGGTGGGCGAGGACTTCCACGTCGATCTCACGGGCTGGGCCGTGGCCGTCTACGCCGCGCAGGTCAGCGACGAGCTGCTGGCCGACCTGGGCACCGACGGCTAGCCGTTGGCGCGAGTGCTCAGACGCTCACGGCATGCTCGCGCAGTGCCGCGTTGAGCGAGGTCTTGCGGTCGGTCCCCTTGGAGCGCTCGCCGACGATAAGCGCGCACGGGACGCGGAAATTGCCCGCGGGGAACTTCTTCTTGCGCGTGCCCGGGATCACGACCGCCCGTGGGGGAATCGCGCCGCGCAGCTCCACCGGCTTCTTGCCGCGCACGTCGATGATCGGGGTGGAGGCAGTGAGCACGACGTTGGCGCCCAGCACGGCCTCGTGGCCCACGCGCACGCCCTCCACCACGACGCACCGCGAGCCCACGAAGGCGCCGTCCTCGACGATCACCGGCGTGGCCTGGAGGGGCTCCAGCACCCCGCCGATGCCCACGCCGCCGCTGAGGTGCACGTCGGCGCCGATCTGCGCACACGAGCCCACGGTGGCCCAGGTGTCGACCATCGTGCCCGCGCCGACGTAGGCGCCGATGTTCACGTAGGAGGGCATGAGCACCACGCCCGGCGCGAGGTAGCTGCCGTAGCGCGCGGTGGCGGGAGGCACCACGCGCACCTTCCGCCGCGCGTAGTCGCCCTTGAGCGCGAGCTTGTCGTGGTAGGCGTGGGGACCGACCTCTGTGGACTCCATCTTCCGTGTGCGGAAGGCCAGCAGGATGGCCTTCTTGGCCCACTCGTTGACGTGCCAGTCGTCGCCGCTGCGGAAGGCGACACGGACGTGGCCCTCGTCCAGCAGGTCGAGGACCTGGTCGACTGAAGCGGCGGCCTCGTCGTCCAGCTCGGACGCGGGCTTGTCGTAGAGCGCCTCGATGCGGGCGGCCAGCGCGCGGAGGTTGACGTTGGGAGTGCTCGTGGTCATGGCCCCATCGTCGCACGGGCCGCCATGAGGCGGTCCGCGGCGGCGGAGCAGGCCTCCAGGGTGGGGACGAGGGCCACCCGCACATGTCCCTCACCGCCCCGGCCCAGGTAGGAGCCAGGGGTCACAACGATGCCGTGCGTGTCGAGCAGGCGCGTGGCCAGGGCCTCGTCGTCGCCGCCGGGGACGGCCAGCCACAGGAAGAACGTGCCGCGCCCGCCCACGAGCTCCAGCCCGGCAGCTTGCAGGGCGGGGAGGAGGGCGTCGCGCTTGGCGCGGTACAGCGCGCGCACCGCCTCGACGTGTCCCTCATCGCTCCAGGCGGCCACCGCGGCGTGCTGGACGTGCTCCTGGGGCGCGGTGCCCGTCGAGGGCCGCAGGCGCTTGGCGGCGGTGACGATGCGCGGGTCGCCGGCAAGGAAGCCGCAGCGATGCCCGGGCATGGACGAGCGCTTGGACAGCGTGTTGAACACCACCACGTTGTGTCGGTCGGGGACCTGGAGCGCGGAGGGCGGCGGGTCGCCGTCCAGCCACAGCTCGCTGTAGGCCTCGTCGCAGGCCAGGACGGCGCCGGCGGCCGCGCAGCGGTCGGCCAGCCGCTCCAGCAGCTCCAGGTCGGCCACCGCCCCCGTGGGGTTGTTGGGCGTGTTGACCCACAGCACGGCCAGGCGCTCCCAGGGCAGGGCATCGAGGTCGGCGGGGCCGGGAAGGAAGCCGTGCCCGCGGCGCAGAGGCAGCTCGACCACCTCGGCGCCCGCGAACTGGGCCCCCCGGGCGGGGACGGGATAGCCCGGCGTGGTGACAGCGACGAGATTGCGCCCGCCGGAGCGGTCGACGACGATCTGCGCGAGCTGGAAGATCGCCTCCTTGGAGCCCAGCGTGGGCACGACCTCGGTATCGGGGTCCAGGGCAGCGCCGAAGCGCCGCGCGACCCAGCTCACCACCGCCTCGCGCAGTACGGGCAGGCCGACGGCCAAGGGGTAGGTGGAGACCGACGCTATGCCCGCGGCCAGCGCTTCGCGGATGAAGGCGGGGGTCTCCTCCCGCGGCTCGCCGACCCCGAAGTCGATGACCTCGATCCCCCGCCCCACGGCAGCGTCGACACTTGCGCGCAACCGCGCGAAGGGGTAGTCGCCCTGCGCGGCGAGGAGGGGATTCAGCGGCAGCGAGGGCTCGGCGGGGCCGGCGCGCGCCCCCGGCTCGCGCGGATGGCCCGGGCCGGCGCGCCCGGTCCCTCCGGCGCTCACCCCGCCCACCTGGCCAGCAGCTCGTACACCCCCACCAGCGCGGCGATGTCCACGCGCTCCTCCCGCGTGTGGGCCATGGCCGGGTCGCCGGGGCCCAGGTTGATCGCGGGCAGGCCGTGGGCGGCGAACTCGGCGACCGGCGTCCAGGCCTGCTTGGCCTCCACGGCCAGGTCGCCGGCCTCCACCAGCGAGCGCACGAGCGGGTGGCCCGCGGCCACCGGCGCGGAGGGGGCGTCGGAGTCGATATGCAGCCCACCGTAGGGCTCGCACCAGCCGCGCAGGCGGACCTCCGCGTCGGCGGCGGGCATTCCCGGCGGGTAGCGGTAGTTCACGTGTGCGGTGGCCACGTCGGGCACCACGTTCTGGGCGATGCCGCCGGCCACACGGGTGACGGACACGACCTCGGTGAACGCCAGCCCCTCGAACTCGTAGGCGACGGGCTCGCGCGCGGCCAGTGCCGCGATCCCCGCGCCCGCCCGGTGCACCGCGTTGTCGCCCAGCCAGGGCCGCGCCGAGTGCCCGCTGCGTCCGCGGAAGGTCCACGTCGCGTTGACGTTGCCCAGGCAGCCGGCCTGGATCGCGCCCGCCGTGGGCTCCATCATCAGCACGAGATCGGCGCCCAGCAGCCCCGCCTCGCGCGCCAGCAGCGGGGTGAGGGCCGACTGGGCCACGGGCAGCTCCTCGCGCCCGAAGAAGACATAGCCCAGGTCCACCGCGCGGCCACCGGCGCCGGCCAGCGCCAGCTCGAGCATCACGGCAAGTGAGCCCTTCATGTCCGCGGCGCCCAGGCCGTGCACCGCGCCGCCCTCGACCCGGCCGGGACGGTTGCCCTGCGCCGGCACCGTGTCCAGGTGCCCGGCCAGGAGCACGAGCGGGCGCTCCCCGCGCTCGAGGACGCCGGCCAGCACGCACGTGTCCCCCGCGTCGCGCACCGCGACACCACCGGCCTCCAGCGCCCCGAGCACGTACCCCACCAGCGCGCGCTCGTCGAGGGACTCCGAGGGTACGTCGATGAGCTCGAGGGTGCGCGCGGCGAGGCGCTCGGACGGGGTCGCGGCCACGGGTGCGCAATCCTTTCAGGCATGCGCTACTGCGGCATCGACGTCTCGGCCCGTCCGGGCGCGCAGCAGCTCTGCACGCTGCATGAGCGCCGCGGCGCCGAGGGCACCGAGCTGGTGGCCACGTTCTACGAGCCCGGGGACGTCGACGCGGTAGCGCGCACGGTGCTGGGCTTCGGCGGCGAGGCCGTGGTCGCGGTCGACGCGCCGACAGGCCACCGCCTCGATCTGTTGGCCGAGGGCGCGCCGCTGCGCGACGTGCTCGGCCTGCCGCCGGGGCGCTTCGAGCGTCACCGCGTGTGCGACGCGCTGCTGTTCGCCCGGCGTATGCCGCTCTACCCGGTGCCGACCACGGAGGGCGCCCAACGCGCCTGGGAGGCGTGGATCGCCAACGGCTTCGACCTGGCCGCGGCGCTCGACGGCCTGGGGCGCTTCACCCCGACCGCGCCCGACGGCGGGTTGGAGGGCGCCGTCGAGCACGGCGCGCTGCGTTTCGGGCGGCTGTGCGAGGCCTACCCCGAGGCCGTCTTCTGCGCGCTGTTGGGCCACCGCCCACCCTCCAAGCGCACGCCCTGGGGGCTGCAGCAGCGCATCGCCGCACTGCGGGTCCGGGGGGTGGCCGACGACGACGGTGGCCTGTGGCACCGCACCCTGGCCGAACTGGACGCCTGCGCGGCGGCCTTCGCCGCGCACGCGCTGGCCACCGGGCATGGCCGCTGGGTGGGCGACCCCGAGGAGGGCGTCGTCGTCCTGCCCGTCGGGGAGCTGCTGGAGGCCTACCATCGCCTGCCTCCGCCCCAGAGGGTCAGCTTGACGCCGGGTGGGTTTCCCGCCCCGGGTCCCGGGTAGCCGCGCGTAGGAACCCAAGCGGAAAGGAGGGCCAGCCACCGTGCTCACCCTCACACCGACGGCCACCGAGGCCATCAAACAGCTGACCGACCAGGTTCCCGCCGAGGATGCGACCCCGGGCGTGCGCATCGCGCCGGGTGTGGCGCCCGGCGGCGAGGGCGCCGCGCTCGAGCTCTCGCTCGTGGAGGCTCCCGAGTCCTCCGACCAGACGATCGAGACCCACGGCGCCACCGTCTACCTCGAGCCCGAGGCGGCTGAGCTCCTGGAGGACAAGGTGCTCGACGCCGAGCTGCGCGACGAGGGCGTGGCCTTCGAGGTGCGCGACCAGGGCACGATGGGCGACCCCGGCATGAACGGAGAGGGCTTTCCCGCCTGACCCGACCGGCCCGCGCCTGACCCGACCGGCCCGCGGTTAGACTCCGAGGGGTATGCAGCGCAGCCGCAACGGGCGCTCAGATCCCCGCCGCCCCCGCGATGGCGCCGCGCCCACCCGGGCGCGGCAGCGGGCGTACGCGATCGCTGCGCTCCCCGAGGGCGACGACCTCGGGGAGCTGCGCGAGCTGCTCAAGACGGCCGGCGTGGCGGTCGTCGGGCAGGCGGTGCAGCACCGCGACCGCCCGCACCCCAACACCTACCTGGGTCCTGGCAAGCTGCTGGAGGTCAAGGAGGCCCTCAAGGGGGCCGACGCCAACCTCGTCGCCTGCGACGACGAGTTGAGTCCACGCCAGGAGCGCAACCTGGAGGCCGAGCTGGGCGTGCCGGTCATCGACCGCACGGCCATCATCCTCGACATCTTCGCCGGGCACGCCAACAGCGCCGAGGGCAAGGTGCAGGTCGAGTTGGCCCAGCTCGAGTACAACCTGGCCCGCATGCGGGGGCTGTGGACGCACCTCGAGCGCCTCGGGGCCAGCGCCTCGCAGCCTGGCATCGGCACCAGGGGTCCGGGCGAGACGCAGATCGAGACCGACCGCCGCCTGGCCCGCGACCGCATTACCGCGCTGCGCCGCCGCCTGGCCGGGGTCAAGGGCGCGCGGGCCACCATGCGCGCCGAGCGCGAGCGCACCCACCTGCCCAAGCTGGCCATGGCCGGCTACACCAACGCGGGCAAGTCGACGCTGCTCAACCACCTCACGGGGGCGACGGTGGGTGTGCGAGACCGCCTGTTCCACACGCTGGACCCCAGCACACGCGTCTGGCGGCTGGGCGGGCGCGACCACCTGCTCACCGACACCGTCGGCTTCATCCGCAAGCTGCCCCATCAGCTCGTCGACGCCTTCTCGGCCACCCTGGAGGAGACCGTCGACGCCGACCTCATCCTCCACATCATCGACGCCTCCGAGCCGGAGGAGGAGACGGCCGAGATGCTGCGCGCCGTCGACGAGGTGCTCGAAGGCATCGGCGCCGGCGACCAACCCCGCCTGCTCGTGCTCAACAAGGCCGACGCGCTGGACGCCGAGCGCCGCGATGAGCTGCACTTCGCCCACCCCGACGGCATCCTCGTCTCGGCGCTCACCGGCGAGGGGACCGAAGCCCTCGGCGAGGCCGTCGAACGCGAGTTCCGCCGCACCCTGCGCAGCGTGGAGCTGCTGGTGCCCTACGCCGAGGGCGCCCGGCTGGCCGAGCTCCACGAGCTGGCCGGCGACCTCGAGCGCACCGACACGCCCGAAGGCGTGCGCGTCCGCGTGCGCCTGCCCGCGCAGGTGGCCCTGCGCTTCGAGCGCTTCAGCGCCGTCCACGCTTGAGCGACCCCTGCGGGTCCGGCGGGCACCCTCGTCGATCCGTCGCGGCTATACGATGAGGCGCCATGAACATCGGGGGCTTCCAGGTCGAGCGGCCCATCGCACGCGGGGGCATGGGGGAGGTCTTCGAGGCGACGCAGCTCTCGCTGGGGCGCAAGGTGGCGCTCAAGGTGGTCGCCTCCGAGCGCAACGCGGACCGCTCCTTCGTCGAGCGGTTCCGGCGCGAGGCGCGGGCGGCCGCCGCCATCGAGCATCCCAACATCCTCCCCGTCTACGAGACCGGCGAGACCGAGGACGGCCGCCTGTACATGGCCATGCGCCTGGTGCGTGGAGGGGATCTCGCCTCACGTCTGGGCGAGGAGGGCCCGATGACCCCCACGGAGGCGCTGCATCTGCTCGGCCAGATCGCCGACGCCCTCGACGCCGCCCACGACCACGGGATCATCCACCGTGACATCAAGCCCGCCAACGTGCTGCTTGAGCGCGGTGGTGGAGGGGGCACCGTCGCTTACCTCGCCGACTTCGGCCTGGCCAAGGGCGACACGCTCGCGACGGCCAGCAACGCCGCCTTCCACACAAGCAGCGGCAACGTCCTCGGGACGGTCGACTACATGGCGCCCGAGCAGGTCCGCGGTGAGCGCCTAGACCGCCGCGCCGACGTCTACGCGTTCGGCTGCCTGCTGTTCACCGCGCTGACCGGCGCTCCGCCGTTCCCGCGCGACTCGGACTACGCCACGATGACGGCGCACCTCAACGATCCGGCGCCGATCCCCTCACGCGTGGTGCCTGGGATCCCGGCATCCCTGGACGAGGTCGTGGCCCAGGCCATGGCCAAGAGCCCTGGCGCACGAGCGCCCTCGGCCGGCGCCCTCATGCGCTGGGCCGCCGCGCAGCCTGCCGCGCCAGCTCCAGCGGCGGCTGCCGCCCAGGCTCCAGCGGCGGCTGGCAAGCCTGCTGCAGCGGTGGCCGGCGCGCCGGCCACCCTTCTTGTGGCCGACCGGTCTTGCGCCCCTCAGGGCGGACCGGACCACGGGACGCCGCCGACCCTGCTCCCGCCCACGAGTGGACCAGGCGTTGGCCGGGGGAGGCTCATCGTGGTCGCCGCCGTCGTGCTCGGCGCCGCGCTGGCCGTCTCGGCGGTGCTGCTGCTGAGTGGGGAAAGCGAGGCCGAGAGGCCCTTCGGCGAACGCCTGGCCGATGCGCTCGAGCCACTGATCGACGACAACGAGTCGGTGACCCGGGAGCTGGAGGGCCTCCGGGCCGGGGGCTCGCCCGGCGGCGCCCTCGACGCGGTGCGGGACACCCTGGAAGGCCTGGACAGCACCGGCGACGAACTCTCGGATCTCGCTCCGCCCGGGGGAGAGGAAGCCACGCTGCGCCAGGCCGAGGAGCTCGTGGGTGCCGAGCGGGACTACCTCGACGCGGTCGGATCGGTCCTCAACAACCCCGGCAGCCCGCGGATCGGTGAGCTCGTGCGCCTCGAGGGCCAAGCCGACGACGCGCTGGGCGACCTCGACCCCGTCGCGCCCGGGCTGGAGAGCAGCCTCGGGGGCTCGGAGCCGCTCATCGCGTACTCCGAGTCGCGCCTCAGCGCCCGCGAGCAACGCGAGCAGCAGGAAGCGATCGCCTCCCGGCAGCAGGAGGTCCAGGCGGGGGCCGAGGAGCAGGAGCTGGAGTTCACGCGGCAGGTCGACGCGGTGCTCGAGCCCTCGCGCCCCGTCTACGACGACGCCGAGCAGGTCGTCCTTGACATGTTCGCCGCAGCCGACGGCGAGGAGGTCGACTCGACGCTCGACGAGGTCACCAGGGATATCGATGGCGTGATCGCCAGCCGCGGTGACTCCGCCACCTCCGCCGCAGCGATAGACGCCTCTACCGAGGAGACCCGGCGCGTGGGCGAACTGCTGGTGGCCTACTTCGGCGCCGCCCAGGAGCAGGGCCAGGCGATCCGGAACTGCCTCACCGGCGTCGAGGAGCCCGACCTCTCGGATATCTCGGCACCCTGCGTCGGTGCTCTCGACGACACCGGTGCCGACGGCCCGGAGCGGGAGGCGTTCACCGGCGCCTACGACACCCTGCGCGGCCGGCTCGGCCTCCCGCCGGTGGTCGGCGAGTTCTAGCGGTCGTCGCCTACTTCTCGGGCGAACGGTCCTTACCGCTCGCCTTCGGGGCCGCGTCATGGGGCTGGGGGTCGTCCTGGGTCGCCGGCGCGCTCGGGACGCGCGGCATCTCGGTCGCCGGGTCCCGGTCCCCGAAGCCGCCCACGCCCGCGAGGGGCTCCTCTCCGGGGGCCATGTCCTCGCTGGTGTCGTCCCTGATGGCGTTGGGATTCTTGTCGTCCGAACCGAAGGGCGCCTGGGGCTCCTTGGTTCGGATGTGGTCGACCGCTTCGGTCGGCTCATTCGGGTTGATGCGGTCGGCCGCTTCGGCCGCTTCGGCCGCTTCGGTCGGCTCATTCGGGTTGATGCGGTCGGCCGCTTCGGCCGCTTCGGC
>JBBJOB010000213.1:0-3885 GCA_037721455.1 Solirubrobacteraceae bacterium
GATGTCTCCGCCCTCAAGCAGCTCGCCGGCAACTCCGGCTACCACTTCCAGCTCCTCAACGCGGTGATCGAGGTCAACGAGCTGCAGAAGCGGCGGGTGATCGCGAAGCTGCAGAAGCACCTGGGCTCGCTGGTGGGCAAGCGGGTGGCGCTGCTGGGCCTGGCCTTCAAGCCCGAGACCGACGATATGCGGGAGGCGTCGTCGCTGGTGCTCGCCGCGCGGCTGCTGGCCGACGGCGCGGCGGTCAGCGCGTACGACCCCGTGGCCGAGGAGGAGGCGCGCACGCTGATGCCCGGTGTGCAGTTCGCCGACGGCGCGTTGGAGGCCGTCGAGGGCGCCGATGCGGTGGTCCTCGTCACCGAGTGGAAGGAGTTCGGCGACCTGGACTGGCAGGCCGTCGGCGAGCGGATGACCGGCGACCTGGTCGTGGACGGGCGCAATGCGCTGGACGCCGCGGCGGTCCGCGGCGCGGGGCTGGCTTACGACGGCGTGGGCATACGATGAGGGGGTGCGGATGCAGGCGGTGATCCTGGTCGGCGGCGAGGGCACGCGGCTGCGGCCGCTGACCTCCACCGTGCCCAAGCCGGTGCTGCCGCTGGTCGACAGGCCGTTCATCGTCCACATGCTCGAGTGGCTCACGCGCCACGGCGTGGAGGACGTCGTCATGTCCTGCGGCTTCCTGGCCACGAGCGTGCACAACGTGCTGGGCGACGGCAGCCAGCACGGGCTGCGCATCCGCTACGTCGAGGAGCCCGACCCGCGCGGCACCGCGGGCGCGCTCAAGTACGCGGAGTCCTTCCTCGACGAGCGCTTCCTGATGCTCAACGGCGACGTCTTGACCGACCTCGACCTCACCGAGCAGATCGCTCAGCACGAGCGCACCGGCGCGACGGGCACCCTCGCACTGGTCCCCGTGGACGATCCGACCGCCTACGGCCTGGTGCGCCTCACGGAGGAGAACGCCGTACGCGAATTCGTCGAGAAGCCGCCGGCCGACCGGATCGACACCAACCTCATCTCGGCCGGTGCGTACGTCCTCGAGCGCTCCGTCCTGGACCTCGTGCCCGCCGATCGCAACGTCTCCATCGAGCGGGAGGTGTGGCCCCGGCTGGTCGGCGACGGGCTCTACGGCTGCCCCCACCGTAGCGCCTACTGGTTGGACATCGGCACGCCGCAGCGCTACCTCCAGGCCACCTTCGACATCATCGAGGGCAACGTGCGGACCGCCGTGGCCGACCGCCTGGGCAACACCTACCTGGCGGTGCACGACACCGCCACCATTCACGGCCGCGTGATCCCGCCTGCGGTGGTCGAGCGTGGCGCCGAGGTCGCCGCCGGGGCTCACGTCGGCTCGCTGGTCGTGCTGGGGGACGGGGTGCGCGTCGGCGCGCGCTCGGTGGTCGAGCGCAGCGTCGTCCTCCAGGGCGCCGAGATCGGCGCCGACTGCGTCCTTCGCGACTGCATCGTCGGGCCGGGCACCCGGGTGGGGGACCGTACCTTGGTGACCGACGGCGCGGTTCTGGGCGAGGGCGTGACGATCGGCGCCGACAACGTGATCGCCAACGGCGCGAAGGTCTTCCCCCAGGTCGACCTGCCCGACGGCGCGCTCAGCTTCTAGGGACAGCCACAGTGCCCGACGCCACCGAGCTGCTCCTGGACCGTGCCGCCATCGCCGCGGTCGACCCCACGGACCAGCTCACCGACGTGCTCGCGCTGCCCGAGCACCTGCGCGACGCGCTGTGGAAGGTCGAGTCCGCCGGGCTGCGCAGGGCCGACACGCCGGGCGGACTCGTGGTGGCCGGCATGGGCGGCTCGGGCATCGGCGGCGCACTGGCCCGCGCCGCTCTGGGCGACCACGCCTCGCGGCCGATCCTCTTCGCTCGCGCCTACGGCCTGCCGGCCTGGACCACGCCCGACACGACGGTCCTGTGCGCCTCCTACTCGGGCGACACCGAGGAGACCCTGGCCTGCTACGAGGCGGCCGGGGCGCTGGGCGCGCGGCGCATCGTGGTCACCTCAGGTGGGCGGCTGGGCGAGCAGGCACGCGAGGACGGTGTACCGGTCCTCCCGGTGGCCGGCGGCTTCGAGCCCCGCGCCGCCGTGGCCTACATGACGGTCTCCGCCCTGGAGGTCGCCGCGCTGTGCGGCGCCGGCCCGCGCATGGGCTCGGAGATCGACGTGGCCGCCGAGCACCTCGAGCACCTCGTGGAGGAGTGGGGTCCCGAGGGCGACGAGGACGGCGAGGCCAAGCGCCTGGCCCGGGCACTATTGGGCACCGTGCCGGTGATCGCGGGTGCCTCCGGGCTGACCGCGCCGGTCGCCTACCGGTGGAAGACCCAGCTCAACGAGAACGCGAAGATCCCGGCCTTCTTCCACGAGCTGCCCGAGCTGGACCACAACGAGCTCGTGGGCTGGACGGGGGCGAGAGAGCTGGGGCGCTTCGCCGCGGTGTTCCTCGACGACGCCGACGTGCACCCGCGGGTCAAGGCGCGCATCGAGCTCACCCGCGACCTCATCGCCCCCACGGCGGCGGGGGGGACGTGGGTGGCGCAGTCGCGCGGGCACACGACGATCGAGCGGATCCTCTCCCTCGTGCTCCTCGGCGATCTCGTCTCGCTTTACCTGGCCGTGCTGCGCGGCGTCGACCCAGGGCCCGTCGAGCTCATCGACGCGCTCAAGGGCCGCCTGGCCGGCCTGGGCTGATTGGCGCGCCCGGACCCGCGAACCTTGACACGACCGTGGTAAGGTTGGTGGCCGTGGACGCCCTGACCATCCACGAGGCCGCGGAGACGACCGGTTGGTCCCCCCGCATGTTGCGCTACATCGAGCGCATCGGCCTCGTCGAGCCGCCCCGCTCCGGTGCGGGCTACCGGCTCTACGGCCCCCCCCAACTCCAGCGGCTGCGCACTCTGCGCGAGTTGCTGGCGCGCCACGAGGTGGGCCTGGGAGAGATGGGCTTCGCGCTACGCCTGCGCCGCGACGAGGAGCTCAGCGGCGAGGTGGAGGCGTGGATCGAGGCCGAGGCCCGGCGTCCCGAGTATGTCCCCGCAGCCGACTGGCTGCACTGGGAGCAGACCAAGCACGAACGGCTGCTCGCAGTGGCCGGCCGCCGAACCCCCGACATCATGGAGACCCGATGACGACGACGACAGCCCTGCAGACGACCGACTACAAGGTCGCCGACCTTTCGCTGGCCGCCTACGGGCGCAACGAGATCCGCCTGGCCCAGCACGAGATGCCCGGCCTGATGCAGACACGCGAGGAGTTCGCCGCGACCCAGCCGCTCAACGGCGCGCGCATCACCGGCTCGCTGCACATGACGATCCAGACCGCGGTGCTCATCGAGACGCTCACCGCGCTGGGCGCCGAGGTCCGCTGGGCGTCGTGCAACATCTTCTCCACCCAGGACCACGCTGCGGCGGCCGTCGCCGTGGGCCCGGACGGGACGCCGGAGCAGCCCTCGGGCGTGCCGGTCTTCGCCTGGAAGGGCGAGACCCTGGAGGAGTACTGGTGGTGCGCGGAGCAGGCGCTGACCTGGCGCGAGGGCGGTCCCAACATGATCCTCGACGACGGCGGCGACGCGACGCTGCTGCTCCACAAGGGCGTGGAGTACGAGAAGGCCGGTGCCGTGCCGTCCCCTGACAGCACCGACAACGAGGAGATGCAGGTCGTCCTGGGCCTGCTCACCCGCGTGCTGGGCGAGGACCCCCAGCGCTGGACCCGCGTGTCCGCCGAGATCATGGGCGTGACCGAGGAGACCACCACCGGCGTCAACCGGCTCTACCAGATGCAGCAGACCGGCGAGCTGCTGTTCCCGGCCATCAACGTCAACGACTCGGTCACCAAGTCGAAGTTCGACAACCTCTACGGCTGCCGCCACTCGCT
>JBBJOB010000024.1:0-14247 GCA_037721455.1 Solirubrobacteraceae bacterium
TCCATCCTCAAGAGCCGCATCGAGGGCCTCGACGAAGGCCAGGCCGAGCTGACCGAGGTCGGCACCATCCTCTCGGTGTCCGACGGCATCGCGCGCATCCACGGCCTCGAGAACTGCATGTCCTTCGAGACGCTCGAGCTGCCCCACGACGTCACGGGCCTGGCGCTCAACCTCGAGTCCGACAACGTCGGCGCCGTGCTCTTCGGCCCGTGGGAGAAGATCGTCGAGGGCGACACGGTCAAGCGCACCGGCAAGCTCATCGAGATCCCCGTCGGCGACGCGCTGCTGGGGCGCATCGTCGACCCGCTGGGCAGGCCGCTGGACGGCAAGGGCGACATCGCCACCGACGAGGTGCGCCCGGCCGAGTTCAAGGCGCCGGGCGTCGTGCAGCGCCAGCCGGTGGAGGAGCCCCTGCAGACGGGCCTGAAGGCGATCGACTCGATGATCCCGATCGGGCGCGGCCAGCGCGAGCTGATCATCGGCGACCGCCAGACGGGCAAGACGGCGATCGCGCTGGACACGATCATCCACAACAAGGACTCCGGCGTCATCTCGGTCTACGTGGCCATCGGCCAGCGCATGGCCACGGTGGTGCAGCTCGCCAAGACCCTCTCGGAGGCCGGCGCGCTGGAGAGCACGATCATCGTCGCCGCCCCCGCCAACGAGGCGGCCCCGATCAAGTTCCTGGCCCCCTACGCGGGCTGCGCCATGGCCGAGCACTTCCTCTACAACGGCGGCGCCGCCTTGTGCGTCTACGACGACCTGACCAAGCACGCCTACGCCTACCGGCAGATGTCGCTGCTGCTGCGCCGCCCGCCGGGCCGCGAGGCCTACCCGGGCGACGTCTTCTACCTGCACAGCCGCCTGCTGGAGCGCGCGGTCAAGCTCAACGACGAGCTGGGGGGCGGCTCGCTCACCGCCCTGCCCATCATCGAGACGCAGGCCGGCGACGTGGCGGCCTACATCCCGACCAACGTCATCTCGATCACCGACGGCCAGATCTTCCTGGAGCCGTCGCTGTTCAACTCGGGCGTGCGCCCGGCCATCAACGTGGGCATCTCGGTGTCCCGCGTGGGCGGCAACGCGCAGATCAAGCCGATGAAGAAGGTGGCGGGACGCCTGCGTCTGGAGCTGTCCCAGTACCGTGAGCTGGAGGCCTTCTCCCAGTTCGGGTCCGACCTCGACGCGGCGACCCAGCGCACGCTGGCCCGAGGCGAGCGCCTGGTCAACACGCTCAACCAGAACGAGCGCGCGCCGCTGCCCGCCTCCGAGCAGGTGGCGATGGTCTACGCCGCCACCAACGGCTACCTCGACCGCATCAACGCCAACCGTGTGGAGGAGTTCCACAACGGCCTGGCCCAGCGCATGCGCTCGGAGAACAGCGAGCTGCTCGAGAAGGTCGCCGGCGGCGACTGGGAGGACTCCACGCAGTCCGAGATGGACTCCGCGGTCAAGGAGTACGCCGACGACTTCGGCTACGACCTCGACGAGGAGGGCCAGCCCCTGGACGAGGGCAGCGACTCCGACCGCGTGGCCGGGGGCGGGGGAGACGGTGCGTCGGACTCCTCCTCCTCCGACGGCGACGGCGACGACGCCTCCGACGACGGCGAGAAGTCCGACGCGTCGGCCGAGCAGGAGGCCGCACCCGCGTGAGCGCCACCCAGGCCGAGGTCAAGGACCGCATCTCCTCGGTCCAGAACATCCGCAAGATCACGCGGGCGATGGAGATGGTGGCGGCGGCGCGCCTGCGCCGGGCCGAGCAGCGCATCGAGGCGCTGCGGCCCTACGCGGGTGCGATCCGGCGCATGACCCGCCAGGCCGCCGAGGCTGCAGGGACGGAGATCGGCTCGCTTCCCGTGCTCAAGGAGCACGAGGCGGAGCGCTCAGTGGCCCTGCTGCTGATCACCGGCGACCGCGGGCTGGCGGGCGCGTTCAACTCGCAGATCATCCGCCCGGGGGTGCGCGCCGCGGTCGAGCACGAGGGAGAGGGCCGCAGCGTGTCCTTCTCCGCCGTGGGGCGTCGAGGGGTGTCGACGCTGGCCTTCCGCGGTCGCGAGGTGCAGGGCGCCTACACGGGGTTCACCGACCGCCCGGCCTACGCCGATGCGCGCGAGATCGCCGAGAACCTGGTCAGCGCCTACGTCGACGAGAAGGTCGACCGGGTGGAGATCTTCTACAACGGCTACATCTCACCGCTGACCCAGGAGGTCCGCCGCGAGACGCTGCTGCCGTTGCAGCAGGCCACGATCCTCGAGGGCTCGGAGCACGAATCGGAGGGTGCCGACGAGGAGAGCGGCCACCACGCGTTGGTCGAGTACGAGCCCGATCCGGAGCAGATCCTCTCGCGCCTGGTGCCCGACTACGTGGAGATCTCGGTCTATCGCGCGCTGCTGGAGTCCACGGCCTCCGAGCACGGCGCGCGCATGACCGCGATGCGCAGCGCGTCGGAGAACGCGGGAGAGCTGATCGAGGACCTGACGCTGGAGATGAACCGCGCGCGCCAGGCGGAGATCACGCAGGAGATCCTTGAAGTCGTCGCCGGGGCTGAAGGCCTCGGGTAGGGAGACGTCGCCGAAGGTCGGAGCTTGCGACGACCGGCAGGCGAAGCAAACGTCGCCGAAGGTCGGAGCTTGCGACGACCGGCAGGCGAAACCGGAAGACTATCGCTTGCGCGTCACGAGGCGAAACAGGAGAAGATCAATGACCACCACCGCACCCCAGGAATCGCAGAGCGACGAGCAGAAGACCAACGTCGGCCGGATCGAGGCGATCCAGGGCGTCGTCATCGAGGCCGCGTTCCCGGACGAGCTGCCCCATATCAACTCGGCGCTGACCGTCGACCGCGGCGAGGAGCAGGACACGCTGGTCCTCGAGGTCCAGCAGCATCTGGGCGACGACCGCGTGCGCTGCGTGGCCATGGATTCCACCGACGGCCTGGCCCGCGGCATGGAGGTCGTCGACACCGGTGGCCCGATCACCGTGCCGGTGGGCGACGGCACGCTGGGGCGCATCTTCAACCTGCTGGGCGACCCGATCGACGAGGGCGGCGACGTCCAGTTCGAGGAGCGCTGGCCGATCCACCGCGCTGCGCCCGACGTCGAGAACCTGATTCCCACGACGGACATGTTCGAGACCGGCATCAAGGTCATCGACCTGCTCGCGCCCTACGCGCGTGGCGGCAAGGTGGGCCTGTTCGGCGGCGCGGGCGTGGGCAAGACCGTGCTCATCCAGGAGCTCATCAACAACCTGGCCCAGGAGCACGGAGGCCTGTCGGCCTTCTGCGGCGTGGGCGAGCGCTCCCGCGAGGGCAACGACCTGTGGCTGGAGATGAAGGAGTCGGGCGTCATCGACAAGACGATCCTCGTCTTCGGTCAGATGAACGAGCCGCCCGGTGCACGCATGCGCGTCGCCCTCTCGGGCCTGACCATGGCGGAGTACTTCCGCGACGTGGCCGGTCAGGACGTGCTGCTGTTCATCGACAACATCTTCCGCTTCGTGCAGGCGGGCTCCGAGGTCTCCGCCCTGCTGGGACGCATGCCCTCCCAGGTGGGCTACCAGCCCACGCTGGAGACCGAGATGGGCCAGCTCCAGGAGCGCATCACCTCGACGCGCAAGGGCTCGGTCACCTCCGTCCAGGCCATCTACGTGCCCGCCGACGACCTCACGGACCCCGCGCCGGCCTCGGTGTTCGCCCACCTCAACGCGACCACGGTGCTCTCACGCTCGATCTCCGAGAAGGGCATCTACCCGGCGGTCGACCCGCTGGACTCCACGTCGACGATCCTCAAGCCCGACCTGCTGGGCCAGGAGCACTACGACGTGGCCACCCGGGTCAAGGAGGTGCTGCAGCGCTACCGCGAGCTGCAGGACATCATCGCCATCCTTGGCATTGACGAGCTGTCCGACGAGGACAAGGTGGCGGTCGCCCGGGCCCGGCGCATCGAGCGCTTCCTCTCCCAGCCGTTCAGCGTGGCCACCGCGTTCACCGGGGTGGACGGGGAGTACGTGCCGATCGCCGAGTCGATCCGCGGATTCACGGAGATCCTCGACGGCCAGCACGACGAGCTCCCCGAGAGCGCGTTCCTGCTCAAGGGGTCGATCGACCAGGTCGTCGAGGCCGCCGAGAAGGGCAGCTAGGCCGTGGCCCACGAGACCTTCGCGGTCGAGGTCCTCACCCCGGAGGGCCTGGTGTTCAACGAAGAGGTCGAGATGGTGTCCACCCGCACGGGGGTGGGCTCCATCGGCATCCGCGCGCGCCACCAGCCCCTCCTGGGCATCCTCGACCCGACCGAGCTGCGCCTGTATCGCAGCGAGTCCGACATCGTGCGCTTCGCGCAGGGCGAGGGCTACGTCCAGGTCGCCGAGGGCCGCGTGCTGCTGCTGGTCGAGGAGGCCACCGCCCCCGAGGACCTTGACCGCAGCGACCTCGAGGACCGCCGCAAGCGAGCCGAGGAGGCCGCCTCCTCGGCCGACGACAACTCGGAGGAGCAGCGCCGCGCCCAGCGCGACAAGCGCCGCGCGGAGGTCTTCCTCGAGATCGCGGGCGGCTGAGAGCCGCGCGTCTACGAGTTCGGGCTACTCGGTCAGCGCCAGGGCCGTGGCGAGCAGCCCCTTGGGCCACCGGTGGAGAGATACCTGCTTGCCCGCCGTGAGCTGAACGGCCCGTAGTCTGCTGAGCTGGCGGTCAGACGCGGGCCTTTCGAGATCGACGCTCGGGCCTTGATCGGCGAGCTACAGGAGGGAGATGCGAGCCCGGGGACGCTGCCGGCTGCGCCGTTCCTCCAGGGCTTGGCGGCGCACGCCGTAGCCGGCGCAGTCGCGGTGGAAGACAAAGCCGCGCAGGGTGAGGCGTCCGGGACCGCGCGGGACCACTCCGGAGCACACCGCGCAGCGGTCGACGGGAGGGTCGTCGACCGGTGCAGGGTGTGCGAGCGACAGGACGAAGCGGCCGACGGCCAGCGGGGCGGCGAGAGGGGAGGCGGGGCCGAGCATGCACTCATGGTGCCGCGATCGAGCTCCGCGATCCTCGGCCCACTGGCCAAGGTTCGCCGCCGTGCCCTGGCCCGCTGTCCAGGCGTTACCGTCCTGCATAGGTGTCCTATATGGACACCAGTGCAGGACAGTGGCGATGGGCCCGGTCAGGCCGGCGCCCCGAGGTCGGCGTCGGCTTCGCGCCACCCGAACCGCTCGTGCAGGCGGCGCAGGGGGCGGGGGGACCACCAGTTCCAGTCGCCCAGGAGCTTCATGAGCGCCGGCACGAGGAGCGCGCGGACGATGGTGGCGTCGATGAGCACGGCGGCGGCGGTGCCCAGGCCGACCTGCTTGATGAACACGATCTCCGAGGTGGCGAAGGCCCCGATGGCCACGCAGAACAGGACCGCGGCGCAGGTGACGATGCGCCCGGTGCGCTGCAGGCCGAAGGCCACCGCGTCGTCGGTCGAGGCGCCGCGGTCGTGCTCCTCCTTGATGCGCGCCAGGAGGAAGACGCCGTAGTCGGTGGACAGGCCGAAGACCAGCGCGAGCAGGACGAGCGGCTGGGTGGCCTCCAGGCCGCCCTGGCTCGTGTAGTCCAGCAGGCCCTCCAACCGGCCGTCCTGAAAGATCAGGACGAGCAGGCCGAAGGCCGCACAGACGGTCAGCAGGTTCATGATCAGTGCCTTGACCGGCAGCACGACCGACCCGGTCATGGCGAACAGCAGCAACAGGGTGGTGAGGGCCAGGACCGCCAGGGCCAGGGGCAGGCGGTCGCCCAGGCCGGCCTGCTGGTCGACGAAGCGCGCCGACTGGCCGCCGACGAGCGCTTCGCCGGGCGCGTCGGCGGCGCGCACGGCCTCGACCAGCTCCAGCGAGGGCTCGGCCAGCTCCGGCGCCGCGGGCCGAACATTGACCTGCCACGTCTCCTCGCCCAGGTAGCGCGGCGCCACGACCTCCGCCGCGCCCGGCAGTGCACCCAGGCGCTGGGCGTAGGCGGCGACCTCGTCGCGGCGCTCCTCGCCGGCAGCCAGCGCCACGGTGACCGGCGGGGTGCCCGCGCCCGCGAAGTCGGCGCGGAGCGTGTCGTCGACCACGCGGGGCGCGGCCGGCTCCGGCAGCACGCTCGCGTCCACGCCGACCCATTTCACGCCGAGGAACGGCAGCCCGGCGACGACCAGCACAGCAGCGGTGGCGGCAGCCACCAGGCCGGGCCGGCGCATCACGCCGCGCGTCCAGCGGTCCCAGAAGCCGCGCTCGCGGCGTGGCGCCGGCAACCCGATGCGGTGGCCCATCAGGGCCAGCACGGCGGGCAGCGCGGTGAGCGAGACGACCATCGCGATGAGCGCGGCCAGGCCGCCGGCGAGGCCCATCGAGTACAGGAAGCGCTGGGGGAAGACCAGCAGCGAGAGGAGCGCGGCAGCCACGGTCAGGGCGCTGAAGAGCACCGTGCGCCCCGCCGTGCCCATGGTGCGCGCCACCGCCGCGCGCGGCTCCAGGCCTCCCGCCAGTTCCTCGCGGAAGCGCGAGACGATGAACAGCGTGTAGTCGATGGCCAGTCCGAGCCCCAGGCCGATGGTCAGGTTGAGCGCGAAGATCGAGAGAAGCGTGGCCTCGTTGATGATCCGCAGGCCGAGGAAGGTGCCCATGATTGTCAGCGCGCCCACGCCCAGCGGCAGCAGGGCGGCGACGAAGCCGCGGAAGACCAGCAGCGAGAGCAGGAAGAGGATCGGGAAAGCCAGCAGCTCGGCGCGCGCGAGGTCGGAGGCGACCTGCTCACCGATGGCCTCCTGGGTGAACTGCCCGCCGCCCAGCGTGACCGCGGGATCGTCGGCGAACGTCGCGGCGACGCGCTCGGTCGTCGTCCCCGCGTCGGCCTCCGCGGCCAGGAAGGCGGCGACGTAG
This sequence comes from Solirubrobacteraceae bacterium, assembly GCA_037721455.1. GTDB lineage: Bacteria > Actinomycetota > Thermoleophilia > Solirubrobacterales > Solirubrobacteraceae > Siliceabacter. The sequence goes on from JBBJOB010000024.1 coordinate 6,877, forward strand.
GCCGCTCCGCCCTCACCGCTCGTGTCGACGGCGGTGCGCGCGATGCCCTCGACGCCGGCCAGCTCGGCCTCGACGCGCTGTGCCGCGCCGGGGTCCGCGGACCGCACGAGGGCGAGGATGGTCGGCCAGGGCTCGGCGCCGCCGGCCCGCTCCAGACGCTCGGTCGCGGCAACGCTCTGCGCGCTCGGGTCCTGGAAGTCGTCGCCGGTGGACAGCAGGCCGGCCACCGGCCCGCCGAGGACACCGGCCAGCGCGAGGAAGGCGACAGCGCCCAGCAGCATGGCCCGGGGCCGGGTCGTGACGTGGTGGGCGAGGCGGGCGAGCATGACGGATCCTCCTGTGAACGGGGTGTGAGTGAGTGCTTGCTTACAACGGGCCGAAAAAAAAGGGTCAACCGGCGGCGCCGCGGACGCGGGCCGACCAGCTGCCGTCGGGGGAGAGGAGGTCGCTGCCGATCAGTGACCCGACCGAGATGAGCAGGCCAGTGGCCATGAACAGGCGCGTCTCGTCCACCGTCTCGCCGGTGGCGCGGCGCACCCAGTCGAAGATCTCCATGTAGCGCCGCTCGACCCGCTCGCGGATGTCGGGATCGCCGCAGGCCGCGTAGGCCTGGAACTGGAAGGCCAGCTCGTGACCGTCGGCGATCATGCCCTGGTAGGCGGCGCCCAGGTCGGCGAACGCGGGCGGCGAGCCCTCGACACCGGCGAACACCTCGATCACGCGACCGAAAGCCCGGTCGATCGCGGCCAGGAAGAGCTCGCGCTTGGTACCCAGGAGGCGGAACAGGTAGGCGTGGGAGATGCCGGCGCGCCGGGCGATGGCCTCCGTCGACGTCCCTCCCAGCCCGCCTTGGGCGAACTCGGCGATGGCGGCCTCGACGAGCTCCTCCCGGCGCTCCCGGGCCGTCATGCGGGTGCTCGGCGTGGCCATGCGGCCAGACTAAGTGATCACTCACTCAGTTGTCAAGGCGCGCCCCCGGTCCAGCCGTTGCGGCCGGGTCACTACGCTTCTCCAGTCGATGGACGAGCGGGTACTCGCCGAGCGGTTGATCGGCTACGACACGTCCACCTCGGAAGGGCTGAAGGAAGCGGCCGGCTTCGTCAAGGGCTGGCTCGACGCGCGGGACCTCCGTCACGATGCGCGCGACTTCGACGGGCTCCCGGTGGTGCTGGCGGAGGTCGGGCCGGTCGACGCCCCCACGGTGGTCTTCCACGGCCATCTCGATGTCGTGCCCGCGCGCGAGGGGCAGTTCACCCCGCGCGTCGAGGGCGACCGCCTGATCGGCCGCGGTGCCTACGACATGAAGGGCGGCCTGGCGGCAATGATGTGCGCGCTCAAGGACGTCGCCGACCAGGACCGCGTGCGCGTGCGCTTCCTCGTCGTGCCCGACGAGGAGAGCGAGGACGTCGAGCGCCGCTCGACAGACGTGCTCGTCCGCGAGGGGTTCACCGGCGACTTCGCGATCACCGGCGAGCCCACCGACCTGCACATCGGGGTGCAGGCCAAGGGGGTGCTCGCGGTGCGCGTGCAGGTGTCGGGCACCGCCGCGCACGGCTCCACCCCCTGGCTGGGCGACAACGCCGTCGTGAAGGCCCTGGACGTGTTCCGGCGAATCGAGACCCTGCCCTTCAGTCGCGAGTCCTCGGACCTCTTCGACCGCCCGTCGATCAACCTCGCACGGATCGCGGGCGGCGACGCCTTCAACAAGGTGCCCGACCGTTGCGGGATGGACGTGGACATCCGCTACCTGCCCAACCAGGACGCGGGCGAGATCCTCGCGCAGATCCGGGCCATCGCCGACGTGGACATCGTCAAGACCTTCACCCGCGCCCCCGCCATCGTCTCGCGCAGCAACCCCTACGTCCTGGCGCTGCGCGAGGCGGTGTCGCGGTCCCTGAGCGGCGAGGCGCTCAGCGTCGGGCGCGACGGCGCCTCGGACGCGATCTCCTTCCTGGAGGCGGGCATCCCGGCGGTCGAGTTCGGTCCCGTCGGGGCCGGCCACCACGGGCCGCAGGAGTGGGTGTCCATCGCCTCGCTCGCGCGCTACCGCGCCGCGCTGCGCGACTTCGTCCACGCCCTGCCCGCATGGCTCGAGGGCAAGACCCTCGCCGAGGAGCCCGGACTGCGTGCGGTCGAGGGGGGCCTCTTGTGAACGTCCGTCCGGGCCTTCAGGATCGCGACGGCCTCTCCGCCCGCGGCATGCTCGCGCGCTTCGCGCTGGCCGGCGTGACCATCGTGCTGCTCGCGGCGGCGGCCACGGCGACCTCTGGCCTGCTGCAGATCCAGTCGGTGGTCGACCAGCTCTCGGGCGAGGGCCAGGCCGTCGAGATCCCGACCATCACGCGCGCCGAGGCTGGCGAGGCGCAGACGCTGCTCCTGCTGGGCTCCGACGCCCGCTGGGAGGATCGCGAGACCGGCCGCGACCCGCGCGCCGACACCATGATGCTGGTGCGGATGGACCCCGACGAGGAGGCGATCAGCCTTCTGTCCATCCCGCGTGATCTCATGGTCGACATCCCGGGCATCGGCGAGCGCAAGATCAACGACGCCTACGCGGAGGGTGGGCTCGAGCTCGCCGTGGAGACGGTGACCAACCTCACCGGGCTGGACATCAACCACGTGATCAACCTCAACTTCGGCGGCTTCCGCGACGTGATCAACGCGGTCAACTGCGTGTACGCCGACGTGGATCGCCGCTACTACAACTCCAACGTCGGGGTGCCGATCGGCCAGCGCTACGACGCCATCGACGTCATGCCCGGCTACCAGCGCCTGTGCGGCGAGGACGCCCTCAGCTATGTGCGCTTCCGCAAGGACGACTCGGACATCGTGCGCGCCTCCCGCCAGCAGGACTTCCTGCGCGCCGCCAAGGCCCAGCTCTCGACGAGCAGCCTGCTGGCCGAGCGCGACGAGCTGCTGGAGATCTTCACCTCCAACACCCAGACCGACACCGAGCTGGCCTCCACCGACGGCCTGCTCAGCCTGCTCAAGCTGAGCCTGTTCACCGTCGACAACCGTGTGCGGCAGATCCAGTTCCCGGGCGAGCCGGTCAACGAGCCGGGCGTCTCCTACGTCGAGGCTTCCTTCGAGGAGATCGACGAGGCCGTGGACAAGTTCATGGATCCGCCGGGCGGCGTGGGCGAGCCGTCGGGCACGAGGGGCTCGGGCGACGACTCGGGCTCGGGTGAGGGGTCGCAGGGTGGTGCCTCTGGCTCGCGTGGCGGTGGCTCCTCCGGCTCGGGTGGGCCCAGCCTGGAGGAGCGCATCGAGGCCGCCGACCTGGTCGACGGCACCGCAGCCGCCGCGCCGCTGGTCGCCGACCTGCGCGCCGAGGGCGGCGCGGACATGCCGGTGCTCGTGCCCTCCGCGCTCACGCCCGACGGGACCTATGACGGCTTCAGCGCCCGCTCGCCCGAGCCGGGTATCTACGACTACACCCTCAACGCGCCGGGCGGCGTGCCCCATGCCGCCTATCGCATGGTGGTGGCCGAGAACGCCGAGCGCGGCCGGTACTACGGCATTCAGGGCACCACCTGGCGCGACCCGCCGCTGCTGGCCAATCCCGACGCGACAGTCGACGTCGCCGGCCGGCGCCTCGAGGTCTTCGGCAGCGGCTCGGAGGTGCGCTTCGTCGCCTGGCGCACCGACGAGGGGGTCTACTGGGTCTCCAACACGCTCGATCTCGATCTTGATCGCGACGAGATGCTGACCATCGCCCGGTCGCTGGGACCGGCTGACCCAGCGCCGACCGGCTGAGCACGTTCGAGGACAGCCCGCCCCGCGTCGCGTGGGGGATGTGGAAGCGCTTCCTGCTGGCGGGCACCTTGATCGTGCTGGCCACCGCGGCGTCGGTCTCCACCGCGGTCCTGCTGGAGGTCGACCGCGTCGTCGACGTCTTCCGGGCCAACAACGAGGCTCTCGCCGGGATCGAGGAGGTGCTCGACGACGTCGAGGCCGGCGAGCCGCAGACCATCCTGCTGCTGGGCTCCGACGATCGCTATGACGATCGCGTCGCCGGGATCCCGGGGCGCTCGGACACCATGATCCTCGTGCGTCTGGACCCCGACCGCGAGGTCACCTCGATCCTCTCCATCCCGCGTGACCTCAAGGTGCGCATCCCCACCGACGGCAGCGCCCCGGCCAGCGCGGTCTTCGACGAGGAGGAGGCGCCGCCGTCCGACGACGTCCTGGCCGATCCCGACGCGGCGCCCGCGGACCTGGCCGAAGCCGACAGCGACGGCGACGGCGTGGTGGTCGACAAGATCAACACCGCGTACGCGATCGGCGGGCCGCGCCTGGCCGTGCAGACGATCAAGGACGTCTTCGGCCTGGAGGTCAATCACTTCGTCAACGTGAACTTCGGCGGTTTCCGCCGGGCGGTCAACCGCGTGGACTGCGTCTACGTCGACATCGACCGCCGCTACTTCAACGACAACATGCCGCCCGCCGACAGCGCGTCTCCCTACGCCACCATCGACGTCCAGCCCGGCTACCAGCGCCTCTGCGGGCAGGACTCGCTCGACTACGTGCGCTACCGCCACACGGACACCGACATCGTGCGGGGCGCGCGCCAGCAGGACTGGCTCGCGCAGGCCAAGGACCAGGTTGGCGTGGAGCGCATCTTCCGCGACCGCGACGAGCTCGTGCGCATCTTCGGTACCTACACGCAGACCAACATCGCCAGCAACACGGCGATCCTGCGCCTGCTCAAGCTCATCTACGAGAGCTCGCGCAACCCGCTGGCCGAGGTGCGCTTCCGCGGCGAGGTGGGCGAGCCTTTCGTGACCGTGTCCGAGGAGGATCTCGAGCGGATGAGCGAGGAGTTCCTCCTCGGCGAGCAGACGCGCGGCTCCAAGGGCGACGGGGGCCGGGGCGACACCGGGCGCGCGGAGGAGGACGGGGAGGGCCCAGAGGACGGCGAGGGCTCGGACGGCGGCGGCTCGGGAGACGAGGGCTCGGGTGACGGGCGCGACGCCATTCCCGCCGGCCTGGAGGACGCCGCCCGCGAGGGCCAGGACCAGGCCGCGGCCGCCGCGGTCGAGCTCGACCTCCCGGTCTACTACCCGCGCCTGCGCACCGAGCTGAGCGACTACATGGGACAGCCGCGCGTCTACCCGATCGAGGGCCCGGACGGCGAGCGCCACGAGGCCTATCGCATGGTGCTCGATGCCGAGGGCGTCGGGGAGTACGTCGGCGTCCAGGGCACGGCGTGGCGCGACCCGCCGATCCTCGACTCGCCCTCCGAGGTGCGTCGCCTCGCCGGGCGCGACTACATGCTGTTCTTCGACGGCAGCCGCCTGGCCCGGATCGGCTGGCGCACCGAGCGGGGCTCCTACTGGGTGTCCAACACGCTCCTGCGCTCGCTGTCCAACCGCGAGATGCTGGGCATAGCGCGCTCGCTAACCCGCATCGGCTCACAGGGCTGAGCAGGGGGGCGAATACAAGGGCCCTCGCGACTAGGATGAGGTGTGCAGATGGCCACGCAGCTCAAGCAGCGAATCGACGTCGACGAGTTCGCCGCCATGTCGGAGGGCGATCCGCGGCCGATGGAGCTCATCGACGGCGAGGTGGTCGTCATGAACCACCCGCGGTGGGCCCATGCCCGCCTGCAGTCGGTGCTGATGGGGGAGCTCTTGGCTTGGGAGCGCCAGGCGCCCGGCCGCGCCCAGGCGGCTGCCCCGACCGCGGTGGAGCTCACCGAGCACGACCACTACGGGCCCGACGTGGTCGTCGCCCGCGCGGACGCGCCGCTCGACGAACGCGGCTACCTGGCCGAGGCGCCCCTCATCTGCGTCGAGATCCGCTCCCCGAGCACGTGGCGCTACGACATCGGTCGCAAGAAGTCGGTCTACGAGGCGGAGGGCGTCGCCGAGGTGTGGCTCGTCGACGGCGTTGCCGAGGTGGTCCTCGTCTTCCGCCGCTCGAGGCCCGGGCAGCCCGCGTACGACGTGGCCCTCGAGCTCGGCACGACGGAGTCGCTCATCTCGCCGCTGCTGCCGGGTTTCGCCCTGGCGCTCGAGGGTCTGTTCGCCGCGGCGCGGCGCTGACCGACTCCTCAGTTGGCGAGGTCCCAGTCGATCATCACCGGGCGCGACGTCGCCCGCCCTCCGGCGCTGGCGTACGTCGCCTGCGCAGGGGTGTCGTCGTCGGCGAGCGTGTACATGCCGTAGCGCTCGCAGCTGCGCCCACCGACATCCTCGCCCGCTACGGCGGCGAGGAGTTCGCGCTCCTGCTCCCGACCTGGCCGGTCCAGATCGCCCGGACGGTGCTGCAGCGCCTCTGTGCCACGATGCCGGGGGGACTGACCTGCTCGGCCGGACTCGCCGCCTTCCACGGCACCGAGACCGCCGAGGCACTGGTCGCCCGCGCCGATCAGGCGCTACGAGGCCAAGGCCGGCGGCCGCGACCGCACCGTGATCGCCACAGCCGATCGCAGCGGCCAACAGGACTGACGTCCGGCGCAGAGCGATGGCCCTCGCCGCCGGCGCTCGCGGCGCCACCCGCGGGCATCGGTAATGTCCCGCCCCGGCATGAGCAGCGTTCGCGAGCCCATCGGGGTCATCGGCACCGGCTACGTCGGCCTGGTCACGGCGGCCGGCTTCGCGGAGCTGGGGGGCGACGTCTACTGCGTCGACATCGACGCGGAGAAGATCGAGGGCCTGCGCCGCGGCGAGATCCCCATCTACGAGCCCGGCCTGGCCGAGATGGTGGCCCGCAACGCGCAGCGTCTGCACTTCTCGACGACGCTGGACGAGGCGCTGGAACATGCGCGCCTGCTCTTCGTGGCCGTGGGCACCCCGCCCACGTACTCGGGCGACGCGGATCTCAGCGCCGTCCACGCGGTCGTGGACGCCATGCCGGCCTCTGACCGTCACGCACTGGTCATGAAGTCCACCGTTCCGGTCGGCACCGGGCGGTCGATCCAGCGAATCTTCGCCGAGAAGGGCAAGACGGGCTTTCGCTACGTCTCGTGCCCGGAGTTCCTCAAGGAGGGATCCGCGATCAAGGACTTCCTCAAGCCCGACCGCGTCGTCGTCGGCGACGACGGCGACTGGGCCGGCGACGCGGTCGTCGACCTCTACGCGCCTCTCGGCGCGCCCCTCGTGCGTACCGACGTCGCCTCCGCCGAGATGGTCAAGCTCGCCTCCAACGCCTTCCTGGCCACCAAGATCTCCTTCATCAACGAGATCGCCAACGTGTGCGAGGAGACCGGCGCCAACGTCATGGAGGTCGCCCGCGGCATGGGCCTCGACGACCGCATCGGCTCCAAGTTCCTACAGCCGGGCATCGGCTTCGGCGGCAGTTGCTTTCCCAAGGATGTCTCCGCCCTCAAGCAGCTCGCCGGCAACTCCGGCTACCACTTCCAGCTCC
>JBBJOB010000214.1:0-3872 GCA_037721455.1 Solirubrobacteraceae bacterium
GCCTCGAGCTCGGCGAGCGTCGACCCCTCGAGCACGGCCTGGAGGTCGAGGATGCGCGCGTCGAAGGGCTCCAGGGCGTTGCGACCGACGATCGCGTGGCAGGGCACGCCGGCCTGGCGGGCGCGGGTCGCGATCTCGCCGGTGACCTTGCCCTGGAGCGAGGTGCGGTCGAGGCACCCCTCCCCGACCACCACCGCGCGGGAGGCGCGCATGCGCGCGGTGAAGTCCAGCGCCTCCAGGACGAACGCGGGGCCCGGCTCCAGCACCGCGTCGTAGCGGGCCCACAGCCCGCCGGCCAGCCCGCCCGCGGGGGCGGTCATGGCCACGCCGCGGGGGTCGCGCGGCAGCTCCTGGGCGAAGGCGTCCAGCCGCGCGGCCAGGCGGCGCACCATCGCGCCATCCGCCCCCTTCTGCGGCGAGAACACCTCGGCCGCGCGTTCGAACCCCAGCCGCGTGTCGCACAGCACCACCAGCCGCGCGCCCCGCAGGCCGCCGCGCTCCTCGATGGCCTCGATGGCGCCCCGACCGCCGTCCGTCGTCGCGCTCCCGCCCGCGCCCACCACCACGACCGCGGCACCGGAGGCGACGGCGCAAGCGATCAGCTCCCCGGTCCCGTAGGACGTCGCCGCCCAGGGGTCGCGCTTCTCCTCCTTCACCAGCCCCAGCCCACTCGCCGAGGCGAGCTCTACCAGTGCTGTGCCGCCGCCCTCGATCAACCCGACCGAGGCAGCGACCGGGCGCCCGAGCGGGTCAGACGCCGAGCAGCCGAAGACGTCGCCCCCCAGGGCCGGCAGCAGCACCTCCAGCGTCCCCTCGCCCCCGTCGGCCACCGGGCACAGGTCGGGCGGCAGGCAGCCGGCGTGCTCCAGCCCCCGGCCCACCGCGGCCGCCACCACGGGCGCGCGCAGCGTCCCCTTGAACGCATCGGGGGCGACGAGGACCGGCCGCTGCGGCACACTTCGCACAGGCATGGCCGCCAAGGACTACACCACTATCGAGGCGGCGGGCCGCGAGGTCCGCATCTCCAGCCCGACCAGGGAGTACTTCCCCGCCCGCGCCGCGCCTCACTCCGTGCGCACGATGAGCACGCTGCAGGGCGCGTGGTGGGCCACCTTGCCCGGCACGCTGCCCAGCACGTGCCGTCGCACCGCGCTCATTCCGCGGTTGCCGACCACGATCAGCTCGGCGTCAACCTCCTCGGCGACCGAGATGATCGCGTCGGCGGGCTCCCCCCGACGTGGGTGGCAGGTGGTCTGGACCCCCGCGTCGCGGGCTTCCCGCGCGGCCCGCTCGAGGGTCTGCGTGGTGCGCTCCGCGGTGCGGGCGAGCCAGGCCAGCTCGGCCGGGGCCCCCTGCATCAACGCGGGGGCCGCGCGGGGCGCCAGCCCCCCGTAGGCGCCGACGAGGTGCAGCGCCGCGCCGAGCTTCGCGGCCAGCTCGACGGCGGCGGCCACCGCCCGCGCGGCGGTGGGTGAACCGTCGGTGCCCGCGACCACCGTTGCGATGGAGCGCCCCGGGCGCCAGGGCGCAGGGTCGGGATCGGGGTGGACGAACCCCGCCACACGGTCGGCCAGCGTGCGGGCGGCGACCAGCCAGCCCTCGGCGGCGGCGCGCAGCGCGTTCTCCAGCGAGCGCGGCGGGCCCTCCTCGGGCAGGGCGATGCGCAGCAGGGTGTGCCCGCTCTCCCAGGAGCGCTGGGTCTCGCCCAGGGCCGACAGCGCACGGATGGCCCGCGGGTTGTCGGCCTGCACCAGCGCGGTGAAGGCGGTGACGCCCTCGTCGCGCGCGCGGTCGGCCAGCGCGCGCAGCAGCACGCCGCCCAGCCCGCGGCCCTGCCAGTCGTCGACGATGGTGATCGCCGCCTCGGCCTCGCCGGGCGCAGCGTCGTGGCCGCGCACGTAGCGCGCGACCCCGAGGCCCTCGCCGGTGCTCGCGTCCTGCGCGACGAGCGCCTCGTGGTCGTGATGGTCGATCTCGGTGAGGTAGCGCAGCGTGGCGGGTGAGAGCGCCGGCATGGGGCTGAAGAAGCGCCGGTAGCGCGACTCCTCGCCCAGGCGCTCGAAGGCCTCGCGCAGGCGGTCCTTGTCGTCCGACGTGATAGGGCGCAGGGTCACCCGGGCACCGTCGCGCAACGTGACCGTGTGCGGGCGTGGCATCAGGGGTGCCAGGAACGGGCCCGTGGCCGTAGCGGGTGGGTCTCCCGGTGGCGACGGCGAAACTGTGTCACTGGTCGAGCTGCTCCACCCCGCAGGCCGCGGGGTCCTTGTCCTCGCGCCAGCGCTGCACCTTGGCGCCGTGGCGGATGCGACCGTCGGAGACATGGTCGAAGGTGACCTCGACCACCAGCTCGGGGCGCAGCTTGACCCACTCCAGGTCGCGTCCGGCCGTCCAGCGACTGGGCTCGCCGCTGCCGCGCTCGCCGGTCTCGTAGGGGGCCAGGAAGCCGACCAGCTCGCGCTTCTCCCGTGCCGTGAAGCCCGAGGAGTGGCCGACCTCGCGCAGGCGTCCGCCGGGCTCGTGCAGAGCGAGGATCAGCGAGCCGACCGTGCCCTCCTCCTTGCCCGGCCGCCAGCCGGCCACGACCGCATCGATCGTGCGCACGCGCTTGACCTTGACCATCCCGGTGCGCTCGCCGGGGCGGTAGGGCGCGCTCGCCTCCTTGGCGATGACGCCCTCGGCGCCCTGCAGCCAGGGCTGGGCGTCCTGCGCGCTGCGCACCACGGGGGTCAGCTCGACGGGGTCGCCGATCAGCGCCTCGAGCGCGGCACGACGCTCCTCCCACGAGCGGTCGAGCAGGATCTCGTCCTCGCGGGCCAGCAGGTCGAAGGCCATGAAGGTGGCCGGGGTCTCCTGGGCAAGTCGCGCGATGCGCGAGGCCGCCGGGTGGATGCGCTGGCCCAGCAGGTCGAACTCCTGCCGCGCCACTGTGTCGCCCTCCGCCGCGGGCGCGGGGATCACGATCTCCCCGTCGAGCACGTAGCGCCCGGGCGGGAAGCGCAGCTCGGGGAAGTAGCGCAGCAGGTCCTTGCCGTTACGCGACTGCAGCGCGACCACCTCGTCACCGTCCACGAAGGCCAGCGCGCGGAAGCCGTCCCACTTGGGCTCGAAGACCCAGTCCCCACCCTCGGGGAGCGTCTTGCGCGAACGGGCGAGCTGCGGCGCGACCGGCGGGGAGAGCGGCAGGGTCACCTGGCGGACGGTACCGAGCGGCGCTACCTTGGGGCCCCATGCGTGTCGAGACTGCGGCGGGGCGTCACATGACCGCGGCGCAACTGCTCCGACTGAGCATCCCCGGCAAGAAGCACGAGCTGGTCGATGGCATCGTGGTCGAGATGGAGCCGCCGGGGTGGGATCACGGGGTCGTGCAGGTCGCCGTCGGGCAACTGCTCCGTGACCACGTGCGCGATCGCAACCTCGGTGTCGTCACCGGTGAGGTGGGCTTCCTCCTGCGCTCCGACCCCGACACGGTGCTCGCTCCCGACGTCGCCTTCGTCACCCGCGAGCGCGCCGATCCGGTCCAGGGCAGCCCGAAGTACTTCCCCGGCCCGCCCGACCTGGCCATCGAGATCGTGTCGCCCGACGACACCCGCCCGAAGCTGCGCGCCAAGGCGCTGGACTGGCTCTCGTGGGGAACACCCGCCGTGCTCATCATCGACGCCCAGCGCGGCCACGTGACCGTATACCGCGCTCCCGACCTCGTCGCCACCCACACCGGCGACGAGCGCGTGGACCTCACCGGCGTCGTTGACGGCTGGGCCCCGACGGCCACCGAGCTGATCGGGGGCTGACACCGGAGTCAGGGGGCCTCTGGGGGCTGCTCCGCGGCCCGAAACGTGCGCCGGTAGGCGGAGGGTGAGACCGCGACCGCCGCA
>JBBJOB010000025.1:0-14183 GCA_037721455.1 Solirubrobacteraceae bacterium
GGTGGCGGGGCGACGGTGGAGCAGGTCGACTGGTGGATCGCCGAGTCCAAGCGCTACCACGTCAACGAGCAGACGGTGTGGTCGCTGGGTCGCGCCCTGCGCGACGCTGGCTTCGCACGCGTGCGCGCCTGGGTCGACGCCGACGTGGCCCGCGGCGGGGACCACCACCTCACCGGCGGTCTGGGTCTGCGAGCCGGCGGTGCCGCGCGCGCGGCCGGCGTGTGGCCGCTGCGACTGGTCTTCGGCAACGACCTCTACGCGGTGGGCACCGCGTAAGTGTCCTGTCCTGGTGCCCCGCAAGGGCCCTCAGGCAGGATGCCTCGGCGACAGCAGCGCGCGCAGCTCGCGCAGCATGAGCTCCGGCGACTCGAGGACGTCGCCGTAGGTGTAGCGACGGAACTCGTCGCCTCGGGCGCGGGCCTCACGCTCCCGGCGGCGGTCCTGTTCCCACGCGTGTCGCGAAGCGTGGTAGCGATAGCTGTCGAGCTCGACGGTGAGCCGGTGCGCGGGCCAGCGGCAGTCGACCCGTCGTCCGCCCGCCACCCGGTTGGTCACCGGCAGCGGCAGGCCCTCCCGGGCCAAGAGGTCGAGGAAGCGGCGCTCCAGCACGCTCAGCGCCACGCGGACGTCACCGTGCAGCACCCGGCGCAGCGTGCCGGCGCCCGGGCTGGTGGGCCGACGGTCCAGGACGGCCTCCACCTGCCGCGGCGTGGTGCGGTAGCGGACGCCCGCCTCGTGGCAGGCGCGCGCGACCTCGTCCTCGTCCAGGTCGCGGGCGAGATCGACGATCGTCCGGGCGACCGTGGTGACGGGGACGCCGCGCCACGCCGAGACGTCGCGACGGTCCATGCGTCGCGAGCGCTGGGTGACGACGCCGTCGATCCTCCGCTCGGTCGGCGTGAACACCTCGGGCGGCGGAGCGGGCCCTCGGATCAGGCCGTACAGGTACGCGGCCGCTCGGCCGCCCAGCACCGCTCCCTCCCCGCAGGCCAGCACCGCGCCCAGATACCTCGCGAGGAGGTTCGGCGCCCGATGCCCCAGGCGGTAGACCCCGGGATGGACCGCCATGAGCGAGCCGCGATCCAGCCGGTGTCGGAGCTGCTTCGCGGTGACGCCGGCGCGCAGCGCCTCCTGCCGCGCGACGATGCCGTGGTTGCTGGTGGCGATGCGCTCCAGCATCCGTTCCACTGTCCTGTCCTGGTGCCCCATATAGGCACCTAGGCAGGACAGAGCCCAGATTCACCCCCCACGGTCTCGGCCGCCTGCTCCCCGAGGCGCACCGCGTAGTTGGTGCCCCGGTCCTCCGGGTAGACCTGCGTCGTGTTGGCCAGCACGAGCCCGCGCGCGCCGGTGCGCAGCGGCGGGATGCGCTCGCGGTAGCCGACGTCCACGATCGGCTGGGCGGAGGGCTCGCGGTGCAGCCAGCTCGCGCGCACCCATGACGGGTCGAAGGCCGGGTTGACCGCGCGCAGGCCCGGCAGGTAGCGCTCCAGCAGCGCGTCGGCGTCCAGCGACAGCAGTTCGTGGCCGTGCTCGAGGTAGTTGGCCACGTAGAGGAAGCGCCGTCCCCCGTAGTGACCGGGCTCCACGAGGTTGGTGTGCTCGATCAGGCCCACGAACGGCAGCGCCGGGTCGGCGACGTTGGTCCAGTAGTGGCTGGTGAAGCGGCGGTCCAGCTCGAGCAGCAGGCACAGCGCGGCGTGGTACTCGATTGAGTCCAGACGCGCCAGGTAGGCCGCGCCGACCTCGCAGCGCAGCCCGTCGTCCAGCAGCGCCGCGAAGACGTCGCTGGGCACGGTGGCGATTACCGCGTCGTAGCGCTGCGCCTCGCCATCCGGCGCGAAGGCGCGCGGGTCGTGGCCCAGACGGAAGGCGCCGGGCGCGGCCGGCGTCACCGCCAGGCCGCCGTCGGCCGCGCGCTGCAGGGCCGCCGCCGGGCGGTCGATCAGCACGCGCCCGCCGCGCGCCTCGATCGCTGCCCGCAGCGCGCCGAACAGCGGCTCGAACGACCGCCCCGGATAGCCGAGCAGCTCCTGGCGCGCCTCGCGGCCCTCGAGCTTGCGGCGCAGCGTGAGCTTGCCCCACAGCCAGGCCATGGAGATGTCGTCGGCCCGGCTGCCGAACTTCCCGCGCAGCAGCGGCCCCCACACCGTGGCCCACGCGCGCGGACCCATCGTGCGCTCGATCCACGCACGGGCCGTCTCGCCCTCGTAGGCCTCGACCCCGCGGCCCGCGCGCTGGAGGCGCACCACGGCCAGCCCCATGCGCAGCCGGTCGCGCAGCGGCAGCGGCCCGAAGCGCAGGAGGTCCAGGGGCCCGGTGAACGGATGCACCGCGCCGTCAACGAAGAAGGCCACCGAGGAGGGGCGCCACTGGATGGCCTCGGCCACGCCAAGCTCCTCGCACAGGCGCACGATATGGCGGTCGGAGGTGAACCAGTGGTGGTAGTAGCGCTCCAGCAGGTGGCCGCTGCCGACGTCCACCGTCGCCGCCTGTCCGCCCAGGCCCGGCCAGCGCTCGTAGACGTCGACACCGTGGCCGGCCTGCCCCAGGCGCAGGGCCGCGGTGAGGCCGGCGACACCGGCCCCCAGGACCGCGATCCGCAGGGGCCTCACGAGCGGGCCTCGGCCAGCCCCCGACGTCCGCCGTAGCGCACCAGCAGCACGAGGAACCCCGCCGCCGTGATGGGCACCATGATCACGAAGCGCAGCAGCAGCAGGTAGGACAGGCCGGCCGATGCGCTGCGTCCCAGGGCCTGGGTGGCCAGCACGATGGCCACGTCCAGGGTGCCCGCATAGCCGGGGCCCGACGGGATGAGAACGATCATGGACGACAGGGCGAGAATGAACCCCGCCTCGAGCAGGTTGACGTCCAGGCCCGAGGCGATTCCCACCGTCCACCAGCCCACCACCTCGATGCCCCAGACGACCACGCTGAGCGCGAGCACCTCGGTCAGGTGGCGTCCGCGCAGGCGGGCCAGCGCGGCCAGCATGGGGGCCACGAAGCTCCGCAGCCGCTCGCCACGGCCGCTGCGCTGCAACAGCCACCAGCCCGCAGCGGCAGCGGCGACAACGACGCCCACCAGCGCCAGCCCCAGCGCGACCCGGCCGCCCTGAGGCACCTCGATGCCCTTCAGCGCACCGAAGGCCAGCACGACGAACAGCGTGGCCAGCACCACGACGTCGAGCAGGCGCTCGGCCAACAGGGTGCCGATGATCGTGCGCCGGTCGGTGTCCACCCGCGGGTGCAGGAACACGACGCGCAGCGCGTCGCCTGCCCGCGCGGGCAGCACGTTGTTGCCCATGTAACCGACGGCCGTGAGCCCGTACATGTCCCGGCGCAGGGGGTGGCCGCCGTTACGGCGCATGAGGATCAGCCAGCGCTCTGCCCGCACCCCGCAGGCCGCGAAGTACAGCGCGACGGCGCCGATCAGCGCGGCTATCTCCCGTCCCGTGGAGGGCAGGTCGGGCGGCTCCTGGCCCAGCGCCCACCACACCACGCCGGCGATGGCCAGCACGGAGATGACCACGCTGGCCACCGCGACCGCCCGCCCGCCGCGCGAGGCGGGCGGCCGGACCTCCTCCTCCTCCTGGCTAAGGGAGGGCGACGCGGTCGGGCTCATCGGCTGAGGGCGTCGCGACGTTGACCCGCGCGCGCACCACGTAGAGGGGGCGGCCCTTGACCTCGTCGTAGATACGCCCGACGTACTCCCCGATGAGGCCGATGGCCATGAGCTGGATGCCGCCCAGCAGCAGCACGGCGATGATGATCGTGGTGGCGCCGGGGACGAAGGCGCCGGCGACCTTGAGCGCGATGGCGACCGGGATGGCCAGGAAGGCAAGGAAGGCGAACAGGAAGCCGATCAGCGTGGCCAGTTGCAGCGGTGCGTGGGAGAACGAGGCGATGGCGTCCAGGGCGAAGCGCGCCATGCGTCGCAGCGGGAACTTCGTGGTCCCGGCCTGGCGGGCCTCGCGGCGGTAGGGCACGGCGGTCTGCGTGAAGCCGACCCACACGGTCATCCCGCGCAGGTAGCGGTTGCGCTCGCGCATTCCCAGCAGCGCGTCCAGGGCGCTGCGGTCCAGCAGGCGGAAGTCGCCCGCCTCGCTGCCCAGGGGCACCTCGGACAGGCGCCCTAGCAGCCGGTAGAAGCCGCGCGCGGTGGCCAGCTTGAACGGGGTCTCGCCGTCGCGGTGGGTGCGCGCGGCGTACACCACGTCGGCGCCCTCGCGCCAGCGGTCAAGCATGGTGAGGATGACCTCGGGCGGGTCCTGCAGGTCGCCGTCGAGCATCACCACGACGTCTCCCCCCGCGTGGTCAAGGCCCGCGGTGAGCGCGGTCTGGTGACCGAAGCGGCGGGAGAGATGGATCACGCGCACACGGGAATCCTCGGCGGCCAGCTCGTCGAGGACCTGCGGCGTGGCGTCCGTGGAGCCGTCGTCCACGACGACCAGCTCCCAGGGAAGCCCGTCCAGGGCCCCGGCCACACGGGCGTGGAACGGGCGCGCGGTGTCCTCCTCGTCGAGCATGGGGGCGACCACCGTGAGCAGCTGCAGCGCACGCTCGGACATCCGGGCAATGCTAGTGGCGCGCCCGACGGTGTTCACGGGTGGTCGGGCACCCCGGACGGGCTCGCGGCGTGCTCATAGACTCGCGCGCCACGTGACGTCCCGACTCGCTCATCGCCTCGGCCTGACAAGCCGCGAGCTGGGGCTGCTGTGCCTGGCCGTCGGACTCGGCGTGGCCGTCCGCCTGGCCTTCGTGGTGGCCACCAGGGGGCACGTGCTGGCCGGGGACGAGATCGAGTACGACATCCAGGGCCGGTTCTTCGCCGACGGGATGCCCTGGTGGTCGACGACCCCCTACGGCGATGCGCACCCGTCGCTGTGGAAGGCGCCGGGCTACACGGCCTGGGTGGGGTTGTGGTACGCCGTCCTCGGCACGTCACCCGACCGGGTCTTCGCCGTCCAGGCCGTGCTGCTTGCCCCGGTGACCGTCACGCTGGGGTTCCTCCTGGCCCGCCGGCTCTTCGGCGCGGGCGCGGGGGTGGCCGCCGCGTTCGTGCTGGCCGTGTACCCGTTCGCCTGGCAGTTCGAGGTGCGCCTGTTCTCCGAGAGCCTGGCCGTGCCGCTGACCACCGGCGTGCTCCTGCTCCTGCTCGACCGCCCGCCCACGCGGCGGGTGGTGGTTGCCACGGGCCTGCTGCTGGGCGCGGCGGTGCTCGTTCGCCCCAGCTCGCTGTTCCTGTTCCCCGGTGTGCTGGTGGCCTGGATCGCCGCGACGGGCTGGCGACGCGGGCTGGCCACCACCGCCGCGGCCACGGGGATCGCCGTGCTGTGCGTCGCGCCGTGGACCGTGCGCAACGCTGTGGTCGGCGACGGCTTCGTGCCCGTCTCGATCCAGAGCGCGGCCCTGTACTGCACGTTCAACGAGGTCGCGGCGCGCAACGAGGTCTTCCCCTACGCCTGTCAGATCCTCACGCCGGGAGCGCTGGAGGTGCTGGAAACGCCGCGGTCGGACGTGGCCTTCGCGGACGCGCTGCGGGAGCAGGCCCTCGACTACATCGCCGACAACCCGCTCTCGGTGCCCCAGGCCTTCTTCTGGAACGGGCTGTCGCGACTGTGGGACGTGCGCAACCCGGCGCGCGCGCTGGACGAGGTGCCCTTCGAGGGCCGCTCCGAGGCGGTAACCGCGGTGGGGCTTGCCCTGTACCTGCCGCTGCTCGCGCTGGCCCTGTGGGCGCTGTGGCGCCACCGCACGCGGCGCGCGCTGGTCCTGCCCGTGCTGGCCATCGCGCTGGCCGCCTCGGTGGTGTACACGAGCGCCTCGGGGACCCGCTACCGCGCACCGCTGGAACCGCTGATCGTGGCGCTGGCCTGCTCGACGCCGCTGATCGCGCGAGCGGGCGCACGGCTCGCCGGGGAGCGCGAGGCACCGAGATGACGATGACCTGCTGCGCCTGTGCCGCGGGCGACCTCGTCGCAGACCTGCGGGTGGCCGGCGAGATGGGCCACCGCGGCCTCGCCCCGACCACCGATGCGTTCGGCGTGGCCCTCAGCGACCTGGTGCACTGCACGGCATGCGGCCACCGCCAGCTCGAGCGGATGCCCTCCGACGCCGCGTTGGGGGAGGCCTACGGCGAGGCGGCGAGCGACGACTACATCGGCGAGGAGGCCGGCCAGCGCGAGACCGCGCGCCGCGCTCTGGCCCGCATCGAGCGATGGATGCCGGGGGCGGGGGCGCCCGGCCCCGGGGCGCCCCCCGCGCGAGGCACGCCCGCCGCGCCCGGCCCGCCGCGCCTGCTCGACCTCGGCTGTTGGGTCGGCTTCCTGCTCGCAGAAGCGCGCGAGCGTGGGTGGGAGGGCGTGGGCGTGGAGCCCAGCGCGTTCGCCTCGACCTATGCGCGCGAGCGCCTGGGTCTCGACGTGCGCCGGGAAGGTCTGCTGGACGCCGACCTGCCCGCCGGCGCCTTCGACGCCGCCATCCTGGGCGATGTGATCGAGCACCTCCCCCGGCCCGGCGCGGCCCTGGACCGCGTGGCCACGCTCCTGCGGACGGGTGGGCCACGGCTGGCCTGGCTCTCGCTGCCCGACGCCGGATCGCGCGTGGCACGCGCGATGGGAGCGCGCTGGTGGTCGGTCATCCCCACCCACGTCCAGTACTTCACCCGCGGCTCCCTGGCCACGCTTCTGCACCGCCACGGCTGGGAGGTCCTCGAGGTCGCGACCGCGCCCAAGGCCTTCACCGTGCGCTACTACCTCGAGCGCACCGGCGGCTACTCGCCCACCGCCGCCCGCGCCCTCGTGCGCGCCGCCCGCCTCGCGGGCGTGGCCGACCGCATGTGGGCCCCCGACTTCCACGACCGCATGCAGGTCATCGCCCGGGCGCGGGGGTAGCGCGTCGCAGGCCGCTATCCGCGCGTCTTCGGGCACGGGCGTCACAGGAGTGCAGCGCAATAGTGTCTTTTCGCGCGCGACCTGGCTGGATCTGCTGGTGAGGGTGGAGGGTGTGGCTGTGCCAGCGCCTCGCACGCCTGTTCAGTCCCACTCAGCCCCGCCTGCGGAAGGGCCGTGTGGTGTTGTCATTGATATACGTGGTCAACGTCACACGGTCCTCCGCGGGGAGGGGGTGTGTGGTGCTGTGCAGGTCGAGCGGGCGATCGTCGGGCTTGCGGAGGCCCAGAACGGGGTGGCCGATCGCCGGCAGCTCGCGACGCTCGGCCTGGGCCGTGGAGCGATCGATCATCGCCTCAGGACGGGTCGGCTGCACGTGCTCTTTCGCGGGGTCTACCTGGTCGGCCATTCCGTCCCGGTCCCGCTGGCGGTGGAGACCGGAGCGCTGCTTGTCTGCGGGCAGTGGGCCGGCCTGTGTCACCACACGGCCGCCGCGCTGTGGCGCTGGCGTGTGGCGCCACCCCCGACCGTGGACGTCATGGTCGTCGGTCGCGACCCCGGCCAGCGCCCCGGGATCCGCCTCCATCGCGTGCGCCACCTCGCCCCGGAGGACCGCACCCGCCGTCACGGCCTGCCGGTCACCACTCCCGCGCGCACGGTCCTCGACCTGGCCGCCGTCCTCGCGTCCCGCGACCTGGAGCGCACGATCGACGAGGCCAGGCGCCAGCGCCTGGTCTCCGACGCCTCCCTCATCGCTGCCGTTCAGCGCGCTCCCAACCATCGCGGCGCCCGCGCTGTGCGCACGGCGCTCGAAGCGCCGAACGAGCCCCATATGACCCGCTCGGAGGCCGAGGAGCTCATGCTCGCCCTGGTGCGCGCCGCCGACCTGCCCGGCTTCGAGACCAACCGCCTCGTCCAGGGTCACACCGTCGACTTCATCTGGCGCGCCCAGCGCGTCATCGTCGAGATCGACAGCTGGCAGTTCCACGGCGACCGCAAAGCCTTCGAGACCGACCGCCGCCGCGACGCCGACCTCCACGCCGCCGGCCACACGGTGCTGCGCATCACCGCCCGCCAACTGCGCCGCGAACCGCTCTACGTCGCCGCGCGCCTCGGCGCCCTCCTGGCGCGCGACTCCTGCTCCTAGAGGATCCCGAGCACGAGCAGCAGGATCAGCGTCCCGATCGCTGAGACAAGCAGTGAGCCCAGACAGCCCAGGCGATTCGTGAAGAGGAGCACCTCCGGGAGCTACCCGGACGGGCGCAGCCCGAACGGCGGGCTGACGCGCCGGGCGGCGGCGCCGGCCGCCCGGCGCCGGCGGGTCGCGGGCAGCAGTGCCAGGGCGTCGCGGTAGGCGGGCAGCAGCGTGCGCTCGCGCAGGAGGGCGTGGCCGAGGGCCAGGAGCTCGTAGCCCAGCACGCGGTGCAGGTCACCGCGCAGGTCGGCCCAGGTGGCGTTCTTGGCCAGCATCAGCAGGCGGTTGCGAAACTGCAGCGCACGGTGGTCGGCCGGCAGCGCGGCGCGGGTGCTCGGCGAGTAGAAGCGCACGTGCCAGGCCGTGGCCGCCGGCTCGTAGGCGCAACGCCAGCCCGCCAGGCGCACCCGCCAGGCCAGGTCGGCGTCCGAGGCCCACAGGGCCATCGACTCGTCCAGGACCTCGCCGTCGACGGCGACCGCGTCCAGCGCGGCGCGGCGGTACAAGGCGCAGGCGCCGTCGGGGCCGAAGGCCTCCCCCGCCCGCGCGTAGGCCCCCGCCGGCGCCCCGTGGCCCACGAGGCTGTTCTTACGCCGGCGGTCGACGGTCATACCCGCGGTGTCGATCACCGCCTGGCGGTCGGCCTCCTCCATGCCGGTGGCCCGCAGCAGCCGCGGGGCGACGCTGCCCACGCCGGGCTCGGCCAGCCGCGCGACGGCGGCGGCCAGGAAGCCGGGGTCCAGGACGCAGTCGGCGTTGAGCAGGAGCACGGCGTCAGCGTCAGCGTCGTCGGCGTCAGCGTCAGCGTCAGCGTCGTCGGCGTCAGCGGCGTCAGCGTCAGCGGCGTCAGCGTCAGCGGCGTCAGCGTCAGCGTCGTCGGCGTCAGCGGCGTCGGCGTCGGCGTCCTGCGCGCCGCGTACCGCCGCGCCCCCGCGACCCTCGCCCCCCACCGCCGTCAGGCCCGCGTTGATCGCCGCCGCGTAGTTGACCCGCTCGGGCAGCGAGAAGACCCGCGCGCCTGCCTCACGGGCCAGCGCCGCCGTCCCGTCGGTACATGCGTTGTCGACAACCAGCACGTCGGCCCCAGGCTGGGCCAGCGCGGCGGGCAGGGAGCGCTCCAGCCTGTGGGCCTCGTCGACCGAGAGCATCACGATCCCCGTCCTCACGCCTCCAGCGCCTCCGCGTAGACCGCCGCCGTCTCGCGCGCCGTGCGCGCCCACGAGAACCTCGCGGCGCGCTCGCGCCCGGCAGCCACGAGACGCTCGCGCAGCGTGCGGTCCTCCAGAACGCCGCGCAACGCGGCGGCCAGCGCGGCCTCGTCGAGCGGGTCGAAGTAGGCGGCCGCGTCGCCGGCAGTCTCGGGCAGCGCCGTCGCCGTGGAGCAGACCACCGGCACGCCGCGGACCATCGCCTCCACCAGCACGATGCCGAAGCCCTCGTAGAGGCTGGGGTGCACGAGCGCGTCGGCGCCGCGCAGAAGGGCGTCGAGCGCGCCGTCGTCCAGCCAGCCCGTGAGCTCCACCGGCGCGTCGCCGACCTCCGCACGCAGCCGCTCGCCTCCCCCCGCATCGGGCCCGGCCAGCACCAGGCGGTGCTCCAGCCCCTGATCGCGCAGGGCGCGGAACGCGCGCACGAGACGCACGAGGTTCTTCTTGGCCCGCAGGTCGCCCACGGCCAGCACGTAGGGACCGCCGGGCGGCTGCTCGCGGTTCCCCACCGGCAGCGAGGGTGCGTTGGGCACCACGCGCAGGCGCTCCCGGTCGACGCCGTAGCGGCGAGCCACATCGCCCGCCGTCCACGCCGATACGCACACCACGCGCTGGGCCGACCGCACCGCCCGCGGGGTCACTGCGCGGTACTTCCACCCCGTGCGCGGCGCGAAGTCCCCGGGCCACGCCTCGAAGGCCAGGTCGTGCACCGTGACCACGCCGGGGGTGCGACGAAGCAGGGGCAGGAAGCAATTGGGGGCATGGAGCACGTCGGCCCCGGCCCGCGCCGCAGCCACGCCCAGCCCGATCTGCTCGTGGACCACCTCCGGCCCCGGCAGCCCGCGCACGGGCGCGCGCACGAGCCAGCCCTCGACCCCGGCCAGGCCTCCCAGCAGGCCGCGCACGTAGCGCCCCACGCCGCGCGGGGCGGGGTCGGCCGCCTCGCGGGCGTCGAGCAGGACGGTTGGCACGACCGCAGCCTATGTTCGACGCCCGCCCCCGCACAGCGCGTACCATGCCCGGCGGAGAGGGGGCATGCAGCGTGGAGGTGGCAGACGTGCAGACGACGATGGAGCCAGAGACCGCGCCGCGGCGCGGGCAGCGCCAGGCGCGCATCTTCGACATCCCGGTCGAGCTCGATCCGCCGTCCGACCTCCTCGCGCGCATCACCGGCTGGGTGAAGGAGGACCGCCCGGCCGGAGGCCCCCGCCAGGTCATGTACGTCAACGCGCACGTGCTCAACCAGTCGCGCGAGGACCCGCACCTGCGCGACGCGCTGGAGGCGGCCGACCTCATCTACTGCGACGGCTACGGCGTGCGCCTCGCCGCCCGGGCACTGGACGCGCCGGTCCCCCACCGCATGACCGGCGCCGACTGGGTGTGGGACCTCGCGGCGCTGTGTGAGGCTCAGGGCGCGTCGATCTACCTGCTGGGCTCCGAGCCGATGGTGGCCCGGCGCGCCGCAGACCGCCTGCGCCGGCGCTTCCCGCGCCTGCGCGTGGCCGGCAGCCATCACGGCTACTTCGACCTGGGCTCCCCCCACGCCGACCGCGTGGTGGAGGACGTCAACGCGCGACGGCCCGACATCGTGCTCGTGGGCATGGGCAGCCCCAAGCAGGAGCTCTGGGTGCGCGGCACCGCGGCGCGCCTGGACGCCGGCGTGGTGTGGACGGTCGGGGCCCTGTTCGACTACGTCTCGGGCCGCGTGCCGCGGGCGCCCGCGTGGCTGGCCGACAACGGGCTGGAGTGGATCTTCCGCCTGGCCGTGGAGCCCCAGCGCATGTGGCGCCGCTACCTGGTGGGCAACCCCCAGTTCCTCACCCGGGTCCTGGCCCAGGCGCGGGCCGGCGAGCGCGACCGCCCGCCACCGGGGCAAGGCTAGCCTCGGCCCATGGAAACGCGCGTGGGAAGCCCTCGCGGGCCCGCGCTCGCCCTCGCCGCGCTGATGGCCGCCGGCGCCCTGGTGCTCCTCCAGGCTCGGTCCGGCGGCGTGCTGGGCATCGGCGCGTGGCCCGCCGTCGCGCGCACGGCGCTTGCCGCCGTCGCGCTCTTCGCCGTGTGTGGCTACGCGCCCGCGCGCCTGATGCTCCCGGGAGCGCTGCGGGCCGACCTGCCGCTCTACGTGCTGCCCTTTGGCGCCGCGTGCGCCGCCCTGGAGCTGACCGTGCTCGGCCTGCTGCGGGTGCCCTTCGCGTGGTCGCTGCCCGTCGTGCTGGTCGGCAGCGCGCTCGCCGCGGTGGCCGTGCACGCGCGCGGGGGACGGCCGCGCCTGCCGGCGTTGGACGCCCGGCGGGTCGCGGCGATCGCCCTGCCCCTCCTGCTGGCCGCGCTCGTGGCCGCGGTGACCCTCATCCCCGTCTTTCGCACCGGCTTCGCGACGGTCATCGGGCAGAACGGCGATGCCGTGCTGGCCGTGGGCACCGCCGAGTTCCTCCAGAACGCCGCGCCGAGCGCCAACCGCCCTGAGCTGCCCGTGGACGAGGTCCCCATCATCTGGCGCTCCAAGCTGCCGATCTACTACGCGCTGGCCGCGGTGACCTCGCTCGCCGGGAAGGATCCGGTCGTCGCCTTTCCCACCGTGATGGCGGTGATGGTGGGCCTGGTCGCCCTGGGGCTGTTCCTCTTCGCCCGCGTGGTCCTGGCCGCCTCGCTGGCCGCCGCCCTGGCGGTGACCTTCCTCGTGCCGCTGGACCGCATCGTCGTCCACCTGGCCATCCATCCGTTCTACAACCAGCTCTGGGGGCTGTTCACGCTGCCCTTCACGCTGCTGTTCGGCTGGCGCTTCCTGCAGGACCCCGGGCGGCGCACGCTGGCCCCGCTCGGTCTCTTCGCGCTGCTGGGCGTCCTCGCCTATCCGCTGCTGCTGCCCTTCCCCGCGGTCTTCCTGGGGGTGTGTGCCCTGCTGCAGTGGCGCCGCGCCCGTGGCGGCTCGCCGGGGTGGATCGCCGCGCTGCGCCTGCCCCGCGTGAGCGACCACAAGCTGGCCTTCGGGCTACTCGCGGTGGTGTCGCTGCCCTTCGTGGCCGTGCTGCTGCGAGGCGTGACCGAGAAGATGTTCAGCGCCGCCAACGTGATCGTGCCCGGCGGCGACCTGTCGGGCTGGTCGGGTGCCGCTCTCGACTACCTGCCCTTCGCCTTCTTCTTCGGCGTCGACGGCACGGGCCCGCTCGCGCTGGCGCTGACGCTGGGCGTCTTCGTGTTGGCGGTGCACGCGGCGCGCCGTGTGCACCGCGACGTGGCGGTGGCCATGGGGGTGATGGCCGCGGGCGCGCTGTCCTTCGCCCTGTACTTCTTCCTGCGCGAGGACGGGGAGCTGTTCTGGTTCAAGATCCTGGGCTTCTTGGGCCCGCTCGTGCTCACCTTCGCGGTGATCGGTCTCGTCGGCCTGCTGCGCGAGGCCCGCGGCGCCGCGCGACGGACGGCCGTGGTGCTGGGCGCCGTCCTGCTCGTGCTGCTCGTCAACGCGGGCGCCGCGCGCGAGATCGACGAGACCTACGAGTACGCGACCGCGGCGCTGCTGGAGCTCGACGCTTGGGACGAGCGCCTGCCCGCGGGGGCCAGCGTGCGCATCGACGTCCAGCCCAGCGGCTACCAGCTCTGGACCTGGTACATGCTCGACGACCGGCCCGTCTCGGCGTCGGCGCCGCTTGTCGGCTTCTTCCCCCACCCGCCGGTCGGCCTGACCGGGGACTTCGCGTTGGTGGAGGCGTGGGCGCAGCCGCCACCCGACGCTGCGGGCCAGGCGGTCCTGCGCAACGCGGGCTACGCGATGTACCCACTGCGCCCCAACGGCGCGCCCGACGTGAGCTCACAGGAGCTCGTCTGGCCCTACACGAAGATCAACCCGAATGAAGGGCTGTGAGGGCGGAGCGCTAGCATTGATGGCACCAAGGGAGGTGGTCACTCTGGCCGCGATCAGCGTCCGTAACCTGGACGACCACGTGAAGGATCAGCTGCGCATCAGGGCAGCTCGCAACGGCCGATCGATGGAGTCCGAGGTCCGCGCCATCCTGGTGGAAGCCGTCCGCCAGCCAGGGGATTCGCACGACCTGTTTCAGTCAATGCTGGATCGCTTCGGCGAGATCGGCGGCGTCGAGCTCGAACTACCGCCCCGAGCAACGCCCGTGCGAGCAGCGGACCTCTCGACATGATCATCGTCGACACCAACGTCGCATCCGAGCTCATGAAGCCATCCCCCGCCGCTGTCGTTCGCGACTGGGTCCGCGCGCACCGCGGCGAGCTGTACACGACATCGATCACGATGGCCGAGATCCGCTACGGCATCGAGCGTCTTCCCGCCGGTCGCCGCAGAGACGCCCTCGGCGCGACCGCCGACAACCTCTTTGCCGGGTTCGAGGATCAGGTCCTGCCCTTCGATGCCGCGTCGGCGATGCACTACCCCATGATCGTGACCCGTCGTGACCGCGCCGGGCTTCCCATCGATGGCTTCGACGCGCAGATCGCGTCCATCTGCCACACGCATCACGCGGCTCTGGCCACGCGCAACATCAAGGACTTCCAGGACAGCGGGGTGGACGTCATCGACCCCTGGCAAGCAGCCTGATCGCTGGTCGGGGCCAACCGTCCTGCTTGGTGCCGTCATGCGACACCTATCGGACGGATCGTTGACTTGGCGCCGCTCGGCAAGCTCATGGCGCGTCTCGACGTCCACGAGGCGCAGCTTCGACTCGTCGCCTGACCAGCGGACCGGCCAAGCGATGACTAGCGTCCCGGCAGTGATCCGGCTCTATCGCGCCCCGTTCTCGACCAACGTTGAACGCGTCGCGTTGGCGCTCGCCCACAAGGGGCTCGCCGTTGAGTCGATCATCATCGACTACAGCGATCGCAGCGAGGTGGAGTGCGTCAGCGGCCAAGGGCTCGTCCCGGTCC
>JBBJOB010000215.1:0-3828 GCA_037721455.1 Solirubrobacteraceae bacterium
CGTGCTTGGGCACGCGGAAGAGGTTCTTCTTGGCCTGCTCGACCCCCTTCTGGATGGCCAGGGGCACCTCGTTGGCCTTGCCGTAGCCCACGCCGACGACGTCGTTCTCGTCGCCGACCACGACCAGCGCGGTGAACGAGAAACGACGGCCGCCCTTGACGACCTTGGCCACGCGGTTGATCTCCACCACGCGTTCCTGCAGGTCCAGCCCGCTCTGGCTGACCGACCTGTCAACGGGGATATCGATGCTCATACGGCGAGGCCTCCTTCGCGCGCGCCCTCGGCGAGGGCCTTGACGCGCCCGTGGTACTGGTAGCCGCCCCGGTCGAACACCGCGCGCTGCACGCCGGCCGCCTGCGCACGCTGGGCCAGGAGCTTCCCGGCCTCGCCCGCCTGCTCGGTCGGCTTGAGGTCGCGCAGCGCCCCCTCGGTCCACGACACGGAGGCCAGCGTGCGGCCCTCCACGTCGTCGACGAGCTGGGCGGCGATGCCCCGGTTGGAGCGAAAGACGGAGATGCGGGGGCGCTGGGCCGTGCCGTTGACCTTGGCGCGCACGCGGCGGCGGCGACGGAGGCGCTGCGCCGGCTTGGTCGAGACCGTCATGCGCGCTTGCCCACCTTGCGGGCCACGTGCTCGCCCTCGTAGCGGATGCCCTTGCCCTTGTAGGGCTCGGGCGGGCGCTGCTCGCGGATGTTGGCGGCGATCTGCCCCACGGCCTGCTTGGAGTTGCCCTTGACCACGATGCGAGTGGGCTGGGGCACCTCGAACTCGATGCCCTGCGGGGCCTTGACGGAGACGGGGTGCGAGTAGCCCAGCGCGAGCTCCAGGTCGCTGCCGCGCAGCTGCGCACGGTAGCCGACGCCCTGGATCTCCAGCGAGCGGGTGAAGCCGCTCGTCACGCCCTCGACCATGTTGGCCACAAGCGAGCGGGTCAGCCCGTGCAGGGCGCGATGCTCGCCACGGTCGGTGGGGCGGGTGACGACGAGCTTGCCGTCCTCCTGGGCGATCGTGATGTCGCGCGGCACAACCTCGGACAGGTCGCCGCGCGGGCCCGCGACACGCACGACGCCGGGCTCGATGCTCACGCTGACCCCGTCGGGGACGGGGATGGGCTTGCGGCCGATGCGGCTCACATGGCCTCCCTTCGGCCCGCGTGCGGGCGGCGGCGCGCAAGGGCGAGCTGGGCGAGGACGCAGGGCGCAGCCTGTGCCCCCGGCACCGGCAAGCCCGAGGACGACGCTCCAGCGAAGTCCATGCGCGCCGTCCGCGCGTGCGTGGGTCGGAGGGAGGTCACGTCACCAGACCTCGGCCACGACCTCGCCGCCGACGCCGGCCTGGCGGGCCTGGTGGCCGGTCATGACGCCGCTGGAGGTGGACATGATCACGGTGCCCATGCCGCCCTGCACCTTGGGCAGCTTGTCGGCCGAGGCATAACGGCGGCGGCCGGGGCGCGACGCGCGGCGCAGGCCTGCGATGGCCGAGCGGCGGTCGGACGTGTACTTGAGACGGATGCGGATCAGCTCGCCGGGATGATCGGGGTTGGGCGCCTCGACGTCGAACCCGTCGATGTAGCCCTCCTCGGTCAGGATCCGCGCGCAGTCGCGCTTGAGCCTCGAGGCGGGGATGTCCACGATCTCGTGGGCGGCCTGGATCGCGTTGCGGATCCGGGTCAGGAAGTCGGCGATGGGGTCGGTGGTTGCGCTCAAGGGTCTGTCAATCGGGCTCGGGGTTGTCGTCTTACCAGGAGGACTTGGTCATGCCGGGGACGTATCCCTCGTGGGCCAGCTCGCGCAAGCAGATGCGGCACATGCCGAACCGCTTGAAGACGGAGCGCGACCGGCCGCACCGGCGACACCGGGTGTACTCCCGTGTCTTGTACTTCGCGGGACGCGCCTGGCGCACCCGCTGGGACGTCTTGGCCATGCTAGTGGTTCCTCCGGTGAGTCGTGTGAGGGAGCACTACCGCTCCTCCCGCGTGAAGGGCATGCCGAAGGCCTCGAGGAGGGCCGCGGCCTCCGGGTCGGTCTTGGCGCTCGTGGTGATGGTGATGTCCAGGCCACGGACCTGATCGATGGCGTCGTAGTCGATCTCGGGGAAGATGATCTGCTCGCGCACACCCATCGAGTAGTTGCCCCGCCCGTCGAAGGACGTGCGTCGCAGGCCGCGGAAGTCCCGGATGCGCGGGATGGCCACCGAGGTCAGACGGTCCAGGAACTCGTAGGCACGCTCGCCACGCAGGGTCACCGACACGCCGACGGGCATGCCGTCGCGCAGCTTGAACGCGGCGATGGACTTGCGCGCACGGCGTACGTTGGGCTTCTGGCCGGCGATGGTCCCCAACTGCTCTGAGGCGTTGTCGAGCATCTTGGCGTCCGTCTTGGCCTCGCCCACGCCCATGTTGAGGGTGATCTTCTCGATCCGCGGGGCCTGCATGGGCGTCGTGTAGCCGAAGCGCTCGATCAGCGCGGGGCGGATCTCGCCCTCGTAGCGCTCTTTGAGACGAGCGGCCATCAGTGGTTCCTCCGGAGGGTCACTAGACCCGCTCCCCGCTGCGCACGGAGACGCGCACGCGCACCCCGCCCTGCTCCTCGAAGCGGATCCGGGTCGGCCGGTTGTCCGTGGGGTCGACCAGCGCGACGTTGGACGAGTGCACCGGCGCCTCGCGCTCGATGATGCCGCCGACATCGTTGGTGCCGGGGCGCGGGCGCTGGTGGCGCTTGATCATGTTGCAGCCCTCGACGACGACCTTGTCGGTGGCCGAGACGACGCGCAGCACCTTGCCGGTGCGCCCGCGGTCCTTGCCGGCCAGCAGCACGACCTCGTCGTCACGACGTATGCGTGCGGGCATCAGTGGTTCCTCCGGTGAGTCGCGTGCCGGGCCACTTACAGAACCTCCGGTGCGAGGGAGACGATGCGCATGAAGTTGCGATCGCGCAGCTCGCGGGCCACGGGGCCGAAGATGCGTGTGCCGCGGGGGGCGTTGACGGCGTCGATGATCACCGCGGCGTTCTCGTCGAAGGCGATGTAGGTGCCGTCGTCGCGCCCGAACTCCTTGCGGGTGCGCACGACGACGGCCTTGACGACCTCGCCCTTCTTGACCGTGCCGTTGGGCGTGGCCTGCTTGACGGTGGCGGTGATGACGTCGCCGATGCCCGCGTAGCGCCGTCGCGAGCCGCCCTGCACGCGGATGCAGAGGATCTCGCGGGCGCCCGTGTTGTCGGCGACCTTGAGGCGGGTCTCGTTCTGGATCACGGCTACTCCGCCCTCTCCAGGACCTCGACCAGGCGCCAGCGCTTGGTGCGCGACGTCGGCCGGCTCTCGATCACGCGCACGAGGTCGCCCTCGTTGGCGTCGTTGCTCTCGTCGTGGGCGTGAAGCGTGGCGCTCGAGCGCACGACCTTCTCGTAGCGGCGGTGGCGCTTGGCGCTCTCGATGCGCACGGTGATGGTCTTGTCGGCCTTGTCGGAGACCACGCGGCCGGCGCGGAGCTTCGGCGCGCCGGGGCTCGGCGGGGTGGCCGGCGGGGTCGGCGGGACCTCGGTGCGCCCAGCCCGGGCCTTCTCGCGCTCCTGCCCGCGGCGCCGGCTGCGTGCGGCCGCCTTGGCGCGGCGTACCTCGACGCGACGGGCCTGACGCTCCTCGGGGGTACGCGAGGGGCGCTTTGACCGCTGCGCCGTCTGCGCGGACTCGCGCGCCTCGCGGCGCGTGGTGGCGGTGCCGGCGGGCCGCGCGGCGCGCGCCGGGGCGGCGGCCTCCTCGCTCTTGGCGGCGTCCGCCTCCTCACTCTTGGCCTCGTCGGCGGGCTCGGGCGCCTGCGGGGTCGCCTCG
>JBBJOB010000216.1:0-3805 GCA_037721455.1 Solirubrobacteraceae bacterium
AAGCTCACGTCGGACGTGTGCAGGGCGTAGTTGGCGAAGTACTCCTTGATGACGTAGCCCTTGTAGCCGAGACAGACCACGAACTCGTGGATGCCGTGGGCCGAGTAGGACTTCATGATGTGCCAGAGGATCGGCTTGCCGGCGATCTCCACCATGGGCTTCGGCTTGACGGTGGTCTCCTCGCTCAAGCGCGAGCCGAGACCACCGGCCAGGATGATCGCCTGCACGCCGCCAGGGTAATGGGACCCTCGGTCGCGAGCGGCGCGCGAGCCCCGCTTGCCATCATCTGCGCTGGGCAGCGGCAGCGCCGTCGCGCCGACGGCCCGGGGCGTCGAGAGCGGCACGGTAGGCGGCCTCCACACCCGCCCGCAGCGCCTCGAGGGTGAAGCGCGTGGCCACCCGCTCGCGGGCGGCGGCGCCCAGGCGGGCCCGCTCCTCGCCGTCGCCGGCCAGCCGGGTCAGAGCGGCGGCCAGGGCGGCGCGGTCCCCGACCGGCACGACGACGCCCGCGTCGCCCACCGCCTCGGGGTTGCCGGGCCCGTCGGAGACGACCATGGCCACGCCCCGCCCCATGGCCTCCAGCACGGCGAAGGACAGGCCCTCGCGTGACGAGGGCATCACGAGCAGGTCGGCGGCGGCCAGGAGACGGTGGACGTCCGCCCGGAAGCCCAGCGGGCGCACCGCGACACCCGCCCGCTCGCGCACCGCGACGGCCTGCGGACCGTCGCCGGCCAGGAGGAGCACCAGCGGGGCGCCACGGGCGCGGGCGGCCTGCGCGGCGGCCACCGCGTCGAGGGGTGCCTTACGTTCGTGCAGCTCACCGAGGAACAGGGCCGCTACCTCGTCTTCGCCCAGCCCCAGTTCGGCCCGTGCCGCGCCGCGCTCACACGGGTCCACCCGTGGCGGGAGCTCGATCCCGTTGTGCACCACCACGAGGCGCTGCGCGGCGGCGGCGGGCAGGAGGGCGGCCAGCTCGTCACGCTCGGCGTAGGAGGTGCAGATCACGCGGTCGGCGGCCGTCGCGCCGGCCCGAAGGCCGCGTACGACGGCGGCACGCACCGGGCCCTGCACGCGGCGCAGCAGGTGGAGCCCGTGGGTGGTGATCACGGACGGGCGGACCCGGAGCAGCGGCAGCGCCAGGAGCGACGCGGTGTCGCCGTGGACGTGCACGATGTCGGCGCCTCGGGCGGCCCACGCGACGGCCGGCCAGCGCGCCGCGAGGCTCGCAGCGGCCTGCGCCGGCGCGCGCCCGGCCGACAGCGCGACGCGGTCGTGGCCGAAGGGTGAGCTGCTCTCGAGGAGCTGGACGTACGTTTCGCCTCCCCCGCCTCGGTGGGGGAGCACGTGCAGCACCGAGGGCACGAAGGCGGCAGGGTAATCTCCCCGCCCACCATGCTCGCCTGTCCCGTCTGCGGCGCCACGCCCGACCCGCCGCGGATGGCAGCGCCCGACCGGCTGCACGGGACGCCCGGCGACTTCGCGGTGGCCCGCTGCCCTCGCTGCGCGACCGGGGTGACGCTTCCGCCCGCCACCGTTGCGCAGCTCGCGAGCCGTTATCCGGCGGGCTACTCCGCGTACCAGGCCTGGTCGCATCCGCTCGTGCGTGCGTGCTCGATGGTGATCCAGGCCGCCCAGCGCAGGGCCGCCCGGCGTCGGCCGCCACTGGACCTTGTCGCCGCCCGCCCGCCGGGACGGGGGCTGGACATCGGCTGCGGGCGGGGAGACGTGGCCGCTGGGCTGATCGGCGACGGATGGCGGATGACCGGCGTGGAGCCGTCGGCCACCGCCTGCGCGGTCGCCCGAGAGCGAGGCGTCGACGTGCGCGAGGGCGTGCTGGCGACCGTCGCCCTGGAGGCGCAGGCCTACGACATCGCGATCTTCCAGCATTCCCTCGAGCACACCGACGACCCCGTCGGCGACCTGCGTCGCACGCACGCCGCCCTGCGACCCGGCGCGGCGATCGCCGTGTCGGTGCCCAACGCCGGCGGCTGGCAGGCCCGGCACTTCGACGGGTGCTGGTACCACCTCGACCTTCCGCGCCACCGGGTGCACTTCACCGCGCCGTCGCTGGCCCGGGCGCTGGCCGAGGGTGGGTTCACCGACGTGCGAACGTTCACCTCCACCAGCGTCGTCGGCCTGTGGGCCAGCCTGCAGTACCGCATCTGGGGCCGCTGCCTGTTCCCCGACGGCCTCGCGTTGCGCGTCGCCGCCGGCCTCTGCGCCCTCGGCCTTCCCGTCGCCCGGCTCGCCGACCGCGTGGGGGGCGGTCGGGATCTGCTCCACGCGACGGCGCGCCGGCCTGCCAGCACAGAAGGCGTGACGTAGGCTGGGCCGCCGCGCATGACGGTGCCGCTCTTCGACACTCGGACGCCGCTCGTGCCGCTGCGCGGGGAGATCGACTCAGCGATCAGGGCCGCCGTGGACGACGGGCGCTTCATCATGGGGCCCAACGTCGCGGCCTTCGAGGAGGAGTTCGCGGCCTACTGCGGCACCGAGCACGCGATCGGGGTGGCCAACGGCACCGACGCGCTGACCATCGCGCTGCGGGCCATGGGGGTCGGGCCGGGCGACGAGGTGGTCGTGCCGTCGTTCACCTTCTACGCCAGCGCCGAGGCGATCCCGCCCACTGGCGCGCGACCGGTGTTCTGCGACGTGGACCCGGACACGTTCTGCGTCACCGCGGACACCGTGCGGGCGGCGTTCACGCCACGCACGAAGGCCGTCGTGGTCGTGCACCTCTTCGGCAACGTGGCGCCGGTGGGCGAGATCGCGGCGCTGGGCGTGCCGGTGCTCGAGGACGCCGCCCAGGCAGCGGGGTCGCTGTCGGAGGCCGGACGGCCCGGGGCGCTGGGCACCGCCGCGACGTTCAGCTTCTTCCCGTCCAAGAACCTCGGCGGCTTCGGCGACGGCGGGGCGATCACCACGAGCGACGAGGAGGTTGCCGACCGGGCGCGGATGCTGCGCTTCCACGGGTCGCGGGACAAGGTGACCTACGAGCACGTGGGCTACAACTCGCGCCTGGACGAGCTGCAGGCCGCGATCCTGCGCGTGCAGCTTGGGCACCTGGACGGGTGGGCCGACGGGCGTCGCGCCGCCGGGGAGCACTACCGCGCCGCCGGCCTCGGTGAGCTCGTCGCGCTCCCCCGGCCGGTGGAGGGCACCCAGCCGGCGTGGCACCTCTACGTCGTGCGCAGCGAGCGCGCTGACGAGCTGGCCGCCGGCCTGAGCCGGCGAAGCATCGGGCAGAAGGCCTACTACCGCACGCCTGTGCACCGCCAGCCGGCCATGCGCGCCTACGCGGAGGACGTGGACCTGTCGGCCACCGACGAGCTCGCCCGCACCCACCTGGCCATCCCCATGAGCCCGGTGCTGGACGCCGACCAGGCGCACGAGGTGGTCGAGGCCGTCCGCGCGGCGCTCGGCGCGCCCGTCAGCTGAGCCCCTCCAGCGCGGCCACCACCCGCGCCCCCGCCCGCCCGTCGCCGTACAGCGGCGGGCGCTCGTGCGGGATCTCGCGGGCGACAGCCGCCAGGGCCCGCTCGACGTCGAGGTCGGCAAGCGCGTTCCAGCCGGTCTCGACCGTCTCCACCCACTCGGTGTTGGCACGCAGGGTCACGCACGGGACGCCGGCGAGGTAGGCCTCCTTCTGGACGCCCCCGCTGTCGGTCAGTACCACGCCGGCGTGGCAGAGCAACGCCGTGAACTCCAGGTAGCCCAGCGGCTGCGCGACGGTCACGCCGGGCGCCGCGGCCAGGCGCTCGGTCAGGCCGGCGGCGGCCAGACGGGCGCGGGTGCGCGGGTGGAC
>JBBJOB010000026.1:0-13937 GCA_037721455.1 Solirubrobacteraceae bacterium
GTCCGAGCTTGCGAGGACCGCAGGGCGAAACTCGGTGTCCGAGCTTGCGAGGACCGCAGGGCGAAACTCGGTGTCCGAGCTTGCGAGGACCGCAGGGCGAAACATGGTCTCCCGAAAGGGCGGTGGGCCATGAGGTTGCTGATCACGGGTGCCGGCGGCATGCTCGGCCACCGGGTGGTGGACGCCGCGCGTGCCGCCGGCCACGACGTCGTGGGCCTCGATCGGGCCGCCCTGGACGTCACCGACGAGCAGGCCGTGCGCGCGCGGATGGCCGACGAGCGGCCGGACGCGGTGGTCAACTGCGCTGCCTGGACCGACGTCGACGGTGCTCAGGAGCACATGCGCGAGGCGCTGGAGGTCAACGCCAACGCGGCCGGCCACGCCGCGCGGGCCGCGGCGCAGCAGGGCGCGCGAATCGTGCACGTCTCCACCGACTACGTCTTCGACGGCTCCAAGGCCACGCCGTGGCTGGAGAGCGACCCGGTCGGCCCGCTGCAGTCCTACGGCGCGACCAAGCTGGGCGGCGAGTACGGCGTCGCGGTGGGCAACCCTGACCACGCCGTGGTGCGCAGCGCCTGGCTGTTCGGCGCCGGCGGGCGCAACTTCGTGGACACCATGCTGCGCGTGGGGACCGAGCGCGATGAGGTGGCGGCGGTCACCGACCAGGTCGGCTCGCCCACGTGGACCGGTCACCTGGCGACCGCGCTGGTGACCCTCGCGGCAGGGCCCGCGGGTGCCGGCGGCCGTCACGTGTCTGCCGCAGGCGGGGCCCGCGCCGTTCTCCCGACCGGGACCTTCCACGTAGCCGGTGGAGGGGCGTGCTCCTGGCACGAGCTGTGCGTCGAGGCCTTCCGCCTGGCCGGCGTCGACTGCACCGTCAACGAGACCACCAGCGCCGCCTTCCCCCGCCCCGCCCCGCGCCCCGCCTACAGCGTGCTGGGCAGCGAGCGCCCAGACGCCCCGCGCCTACCACCCTGGCAGGAGGGGCTCGCGGCACACCTCAGAGAGCGGGTGCCCGCGTGAAGCTGCTGGTCTGCGGCGGCGCGGGGTTCATCGGCTCGGCCTTCGTGCGCGTGCGTCTGGCCGAGCACGGCGACGAGGTGATCGTCCTGGACAAGCTCACCTACGCGGGGCGGCGCGAGAACCTCGACGGCCTCGACGTCCCCCTGATCGAGGCCGGCATCGAGGACGCCGCCGCGGTGGCGCGCGCCATGGACGGCGTCGACGCGGTCGTCAACTTCGCCGCCGAGACCCACGTGGACCGCTCGATCGCCGAGCCCGACGCGTTCGTGACCACCCACGCGGTGGGCACGTGGGTGCTGCTCGAGGAGGCCCGCCGGCGCGGCGTGCGCTACGTGCAGATCTCCACCGACGAGGTCTACGGCTCCATCGAGGAGGGCTCCTTCACCGAACAGAGCCCGCTCGCCCCCTCCTCCCCCTACAGCGCGACCAAGGCCGGCGCCGACCTCCTGGTCGCCTCCTACTTCCACACCTACGGGCTGGAGACGGTGATCTGCCGCGGCTCCAACAACTACGGCCCGCGCCAGTACCCCGAGAAGCTCATCCCGCTCATGGTCCTCAACGCCCTGGCCGGGGACCGCCTGCCCGTCTACGGCGACGGGATGAACGTGCGCAACTGGCTCTACGTCGACGACTTCGCGCGCGGGATCGGCGTCGCGCTCGCCCACGGACAGCCCGGGGAGGCCTACAACGTCGGGGGTCCCGACGAGTGTCCCAACCTCCAGGTCGTGCAGCGCATCCTCGAGCTGACCGGCCGCGACGAGTCGCTCATCGAGTACGTCACCGACCGCCCCGGCCACGACCGCCGCTACTCGCTGGGCTCTGAGAAGGTCCGCGCCCTGGGCTGGGAGGCCCAGGTGCGCTTCGCCGACGGCCTGGCCGAGACCGTCGCCTGGTATGAGGACAACGCCTGGTGGTGGGAGCCCATCCGCTCGGGCGACTACCGCGCCTACTACGAGCGTCAGTACGGCCGCGCGCTGGGCTGATACGGACGCGCGGGCCTCGGCCCCCGCCATGCCGCCGGCACGACGGCGCGGCTCTCAAGCTCTAGCTTGGCGGCCAGCGCATGGAGACATGCGTGGCGGACTCGCCGCAGGGCTGGAACCCAAGCCGCCGATACAGCCGGGCGGCTCGGTTCTCGCGCAGGACCTGCATGGTCACGGGCAGCTCACGGGCAGCTGTCCACTTCTGCGCGGCCCGCAGGAGTTCCGTGCCAAGCCCTGCCCCTTGGAAGGTCGGAAGCAGCACGAGTTCGTGGACGACGAGCGCATCAGGCGTCCGCTCGAACCGGGCGAAGCCGGCCTGCTTGTCGTCGTGGATGACGATTACGAACCCAGGGTTTGCCCAGGCGCGCGCGAAGAAGCCGTCTTGGAGCGGCGTATCGAAACTGCCGAACTGGCGCTCGATGACATCCCGGTAGGCGCTGTGGTGCGCGGCGCGGGCGAACGGCTCATCGGACGCGACGGCGGGACGCAGGGATACGCGGCGTAGGTCCAGGCGCATGGGGTCGAACGCTGCCGCTCCGTCGCTTCCGGTCATCACCCGACCCAGTGTGGCCGATGCCGACGTCAGCGGCCTTGATTTCGTCTGCTGGGGCTCTTGACTCTCGGCCCAACTCAAGTCCCCACAGGGAACCGTTTCGGTGTCAGGGACGCTGCGCCGAGCAACGTGACTGGCGTCCGCGGCGAGCTCGCGCGGTTCTGGTTCTGCTTGCTCCTACCGTCGCCTCATGGCGTCGTCTATCCCCATGACGGTCTCGCCCGCCCGTGGGCGAGGCGCGGTCGCAACCCATGACCACGAGTCCCTGCTCGACCTCGTCGCCGGCGTCGCCCAGGCGGCCGTAGCTGACCCGACCACGGACGTGAAGGTCGCGGCTCGCATCTCCATGCCCTGCCTCAACGAGGCGAAGCTCGCCTATGACGCCGCGCGCGGACTGGCTGACCCGCGCAAGGACCCGGAGCGCACACCTACTGTCAACGCCATCCTCATGCGCTTCAACGCGCAGACGCCCCGAGCTGTCAGCTGGGAGAAGCTCGTCTCCATCGCGCTCCAAGCCGACCGCACGATGTGGCTCGCCGCCGGACTTCGCGCCGAAGCGGTCGTCCCGGTTTCGGCGCACCAGCTCCTCATCGCCTTGCGCTTGGTCGCGCAGCGCCTCGGCGTAGACACGCTCGGTCGCTTGCAGTACCGCGACGCCCTCTCAGCCCTGCGGCCCGCCGCCCGGCGCCGCGGCGCCCTCGATCCCGGCGAGCTTCCAGTTGCGCCCCTCGCGCACCATCGCGAAGGTCACCGTGTCGACGGCCTCCTCGTCGGCGCCCACCTCGACGCGCACCCGCGCTGTTGCGCCCTCGATCTGCACGCCGTTGGAGGGCACGTCCAGTTCGACCACGTCGGTGGCCGTCAGCGCGTCCTCCACAGCTTCGGCGCACGGGGTGCGGGTCGCGCGCAGGGCGTCCTGGACCGAGGTGGCCAGCAGGTTGGAGCACACGGTCTGGGCGTCACGGGAGCTCGCGGCCTCCTGCAGGGCCTCCACGGTGGCCACGACCTCGGCCGGGGGGCCGCTGAAGCCCTCCGTCGAGTCCTGGCCGGCGGCGGGGCCGCAGCCGGCCAGGGCAGCCACAGTTAGGAGGATGATGATGGGCGCACGCCTTAGCATCGTCGGCCCAATCTACACTCGCACCTCTCGTGACCGAGCCCCTCCCTGTCCCTCGCGGGCGCCACGCCCCTCCCCTGAAGGTGCGTCTGGAGGTACAGCGCCAGCGCCTGTTCGACGCCGCCACTGCCGTCTTCGTGCGCCTGGGGTACGCCGAGGCCTCCGCAGAGGCCATCAGCCGCGAGGCGGGCATGTCGAAGGCCACGTTCTACGAGCACTTCGCCAACAAGGAGGAGTGCATGATGGCCGTGGTCGAGTACGCGATGGGCGAGACGCTCACACGGATGCTCGACGCCGCCCGCCGCGCCGGCGACGACTGGAGCGCCCGCCACCGCGCCGGGGTGAGGGCCTTCCTGGAGCTCGTCGAGTCCGCGCCGGACACTGCCCGCGTCGCCCTGGTGGAGGTGGTCGGCGCCGGCCCGCGCGCGCTGGAGCGCCGCGACCGCGCCCTGGAGGTCATGGCGCAGAGCATGTACGAGGACGCGCGGCGCGGCGCGCGCGAATCCGGAGAGCCCAGCTTCGCCACGGTCGACGACGCCTACGCGTGCGTCGGCGCGATCTTCGAGCTGACCTCGCGGCAGCTTCGCCTGGGCCGCCCACCGCGCATGATCGACCTCGAGCCCATCGTGGAACGGCTCGTGCTCGGGATCGTCTCGCAGTCCAGGACCCTGTAGATGCCGGGCGGCGCCGAGGCGCTGCGCGCCATCGAGCGCGAGGTCGTCGCCTGCAGGCGCTGCCCCCGCCTGGTGGCCTGGCGGGAGGAGGTGGCCCGGGTCAAGCGCGCCGCATACGCCGACCAGGAGTACTGGGCCCGGCCCATCCCCGGCTATGGCGACCCGGCGGCGCGGATCCTGCTCCTGGGACTGGCTCCCGCGGCCCACGGCGCCAACCGCACCGGGCGCATCTTCACCGGCGACCGCTCGGGCGACTTCCTCTTCGCCGCCCTGCACCGCGCCGGCCTGGCCGACCGGCCGGTGTCACGGCGATCGGACGACGGCCTGACCCTGCACGACTGCTTCATCACGGCGGCCGTGCGCTGCGCGCCTCCGGCCAACCGGCCGACGCCCACCGAGCGCGACACGTGCCTGCCCTACGCCGCGCGCGAGCTGGCCGCGCTCACGCACGCGCGGGTGATCGTGTGCCTGGGCGGCTTCGCCTGGGCCGCGGGGCTACGGCTGCTCGAGCAGGCGGGCCGCTCCGTGCCGCGTCCGCGGCCCCGCTTCGGCCACGGCGCCGAGCTGCCCGGGAGCCCGAGGCTGCTGGGCTGCTTCCACCCCAGCCAGCAGAACACCTTCACCGGCCGCCTCACGCCGACGATGCTCGACGCCGTGCTCGCGCGGGCCGCTCAGGCGGCTGCGTCGTCGGGGCCGGCCAAGGCCGGCGGGTCCTGAGCGGCGGGCGGCTCGCCGACCGCGGGCACGGCGCCCTCGCGCTCCACCGCGCGCAGCGGGCGGGGCGCGGGGCCGTCGTCGTCTTCGCCCTCCGAGCGCCCGAACGGCCGCTCGGGCGGGAACCTCTCCTGCGCCATCCTGACTCCTCTTCTCCGCCCGCATCCACTCGTCCCGATGAACCGCTGTTTCAGGATAGGCATGGCACCGCGCCGGTGCACTAGGCACCCCCGTCCAGTGTTAGAGACCTGTGACCCTTCCCTGGGTCCGCGCCCCCGATAGGGTGACTCGTGCCATGAGCACGACACGAGCTGGGGACCCTGCGACGGTCCCGCCGGCCGGGCAGCTCCAACACACACTGCTCGAGCGCGAGCACGAGCTCGATGCTCTGACGCGAGCTCTCGAGCGCACACGGGCGGGCGCCGGTGCCCTGGTCGTCGTGCGGGGGGAGGGCGGCCTGGGCAAGTCCGACCTCCTGGCCACGGTGCGCGAGCAGGCCGGCCAGGCGGGCCTGACCGTCCTGGTGGCGCGCGGGGACGAACTGGAGCACGGCTTCCCCTTCGGCGTCGCGCTCCAGCTCTTCGAGGGGCTCCTGCGCGACGCGGCCCCCGAGCGGCGCGACGCCCTGCTGGAGGGCCCCGCCGCCCTGGCCGGAGCGCTGGCGGACCACGCCGTGCCCGCGCCGGCGGCCTGGATGCCGGGCGAGCCGGGCACGGCCGGCGCCGCACCGGCCGCGGAGCACGGGCTGGTCCACGGGCTCTACTGGCTGACGGCCAACCTCGCCGCGCGCGGGCCCGTGGCGCTGCTGGTCGACGACGCCCACTGGGCCGACGCCCAGTCCCTGCGTTTCCTGGCCTACCTCGGCCAGCGCCTGCACGGGCTGGGGGCCCTGGTCGTGGTGACCGGACGCGCCTCGGAGCCGGGCGGCGAGGACGCCCTGCTCGACCGCCTGGCCGCCGTGTCGGGAGCGGTCGCGGTCGCGCCGCGGGCTCTCAGCCTCGATGCCGCCACCGAGCTGCTGACCCGCTGCCTACCTGCCGGGCCGCAGCCCGAGGCTCCTTTCGTGACCGCCTGCCACGAGGTCACCGGCGGCAACCCGCTGCTGCTGCGCGAGCTGGCCGGAGCGCTGCGCGAGGAAGGCGTGGCGCCCACCGCGCAGGGCGCGTGGCGCGCGCGTGAGATCGGCCCGGCCCCCGTCTCGCGCTCGCTCACCCTCACGCTCTCCCGCTTGGGCGAGGACGCCACCCGTGTCGCGCGCTCGGTCGCCGTGCTGGGCGACGACGCCCAGGCCACCCACGTGGCGCGACTGGCCCGGCTGAGCCTGGCCTCGGCGGTCGAGGCCGTCGATGCGCTGGCCCGCGCCGGGGTCTTCGTCCGCGGGAAACGCGCAGCCTTCGCCCACCCGATCCAGCGCGCGGCGGTCTACGAGGAGCTCGAGCCGGGCGAGCGCAGCCTGGCCCACAACGCCGCCGCCCGCGTGACGGCCGAGTATGGCGCCGCGCCAGAACGCGTCGCCGCCCACCTGGCCGCCGCCCAGCCCGCCGGCGACGCCTGGGCGGTCGAGTCGCTGGACACCGCGGCGCGCACCGCCCTGGCCCGCGGAGCCCCAGCGGTCGCGGCCGGCTTCCTGCGTCGCGCGCTGGAGGAGCCTCCACCGCCAGAGTCGCGCGCCGGCCTGCTCATGGAGCTGGGCCGCGCGGAGGCGGCCGCCGGTGATCCCGCCGCCCCGCGCCGCCTGGAGGAGGCTCTCGCGCTCGTCGAGGACCCGGCCCGCCGCGCCGAGGTGCGCCGCACGCTGGGCCGCGCGCTGTTCTACCTGGGCCGTGACGAGGAGGCGGCGCGCGCCTTCGAGCAGGGCCTCGACGAGGCGCCCGCGGACAGCGAGCTGGCCCTCGAGCTTGCCGCCGACTACGCCCAGGCGGGCATGTGGAGCCCACCGGTGCGGGCGCGGGCCTTCGCCCGGCTGACCCCGCTGCTGCCCGCCAGCAGCTCCCGCGCCACCACCGCCGCCGGGCGACTCGCGCTGGCCAACGTGGCCGGGGAGCGCCTGATCTCCGGCGCCGACCGCGAGCACGTGATCGCTCTCGCGCTGCGCGCCTGGGACGGGGGTGCGCTGCTGGGCGGCGACGTCAACGCCGACATCGCGGTGTTCGCCCTGGCCGGGGTCCTCACGTTCGCCGACGCCTTCGACGCGGCCGGGGAGGTGATCGAGGCGGGGCTGGCCGACACCCGGCGGCGCGGTGCCGCCCACGCCATGGCCACCATGAGCCTGTGCCGGGCGCGGCTGCGCCGCGCCCTGGGCAGCCTCGACGAGGCGGTGGTCGACCTCGAGTCGGTGGTCGAGGCCCACCGCGACGGCTGGGACGTCCAGGCCCCGGGCGCGCTCGGCCTGCTGTCGTTCTGCCACCTGCAGCGCGGCGACCGCGACGCGGCCGCCCAGGCCCTCACGGTATCCGCGCAGGTCGAGGTCGGCTGGCGGCGCGACGTCTCCTACGCCACGTTCCTCGAGCACCGCGGCTGGCTGGCCCTGGCCGACGGCGACCCGCGCCGCGCGCTGGAGGCGTTTCGCGACACCGGGCGCCTGATCGACGCCGCTCAGGCGCCCAACCCGTCACTGAGCGCCTGGCGCGGCGGCGAGGCCCTCGCCCTGCACCAGCTCGGAGAGGCCGAGCTCGCGGCCGCGCGCGGCCGCGAGGAGGTGGAGCTGGCCCGGCGCTTCGGGGCGCCGCGCGCCCTGGCGTGCGCCCTGCGCACCGCCGGCCTGGTGCGCGGCGGCGAGGAGGGCATCGTCCTGCTGCGCGAGGCCGTCGCGGTCCTTGAGGGCTCGCCCGCAGAGCTCGACCGCGCCCACGCGCTGATCGAGCTGGGCGCCGCCCAGCGCCGGGCAGGCCGGCGCACCGAGGCCCGCGAGCCGCTGCGCGAGGGGCTGGACCTCGCCGACCGCTGCTCGGCGGGCCTGCTGGCCGGCCGGGCGCGCGAGGAGCTGGCCTCCGCCGGAGCGCGCCCGCGACGGGCGCGCCTGTCGGGCCCCGAGGCGCTGACCGCCACCGAGCGGCGCGTGGCCGGCATGGCCGCCTCGGGCATGACCAACCGCGAGATAGCCAGGGAGCTGTACGTGACCGTCAAGGCGGTGCAGTGGCATCTGGGCAACGCGTACCGCAAGCTGGAGGTCAAGGGTCGCGAGGGGCTGGCCGCGGCCCTCGGCTGACCCGGACTGATCTCCGCCCTCGCCGTTGTCCGTAGCCCGCT
Source organism: Solirubrobacteraceae bacterium (assembly GCA_037721455.1). Classification (GTDB taxonomy): domain Bacteria; phylum Actinomycetota; class Thermoleophilia; order Solirubrobacterales; family Solirubrobacteraceae; genus Siliceabacter. Next base: position 8,311 of record JBBJOB010000026.1, read on the forward strand.
CACCTATGGAACCGTGGATCCATGACCGACGGCGGCGAGGAGAGTCGCGTGGCTGACCAGCCCGGGCGCCTGTCGGGCAGTCGCGCGCAGCGAGGGGCGCGTCTGGGCGGCCTCGCCGCCGGGCAGAGCGCGCGCTGGGCGCTGACGCGCCTGTCCAATCTCGCGCGCGACGACGACAACAGCCAGGACGCCTCCGACCAGCGCAATCTCGCGATCGCCGAGGCGCTCGTGGATCAGCTCGGTGAGATGAAGGGGGCAGCGATGAAGCTCGGGCAGGTCCTCTCGACCGTCGAGTTCGTGGGGATGTCCGAGGAGGACAGTCAGCGCATCAGGGCCAAGCTCGCGGAGCTGCAGGCCAAGACGCCGCCGATGGAGTTCCGCCACGTTCGCAAGGTCATCGAGGAAGACCTCGGGGGCCAGGTCTCGGATCACTTCGCCGAGTTCGAGGAAGAGGCCTTCGCCGCCGCCTCGATCGGCCAGGTCCACCGTGCCCGCACGCAGGACGGCAGAGAGCTCGCGGTCAAGGTGCAATACCCCGGCATCGCCGAGGCCGTCGAGGCCGACCTGCGAAACCTCAAGCTGTTCGTTCCCTTCATCAGGAGGCTGGCCCCGGGGATGGACACCGGAAGCCTCCTGGCCGAGGTCCGCGACCGCATCTCCGAGGAGCTCGACTACGAGCTCGAGGCACAGAGCCAGCGCGCGGTCCAGCGCGCCCTGCGCGGCCACCCCTTCGCGTACGTGCCGCGCGTCGAGACGGCGCTCTCGACGCGCCGGGTGCTCGTCAGCGAGTACGTCGAGGGTCGCTCCTTCGGCCAGGCGCGCGAGCTGGGGGAAGAGGAGCGCGATCGCTTCGGCGAGATCCTCTTCCGCTTCTTCTTCTCGACGCTGACCCACCTGTCGCTGGCGCTCGGTGACCCTCACCCCGGCAACTACCTGCTGATGGACGACGGACGCGTGTGCTTCCTCGACTTCGGCCTCGTCCGCCGTGTCGACGAAGACCACCTCGCCGGCGAGCGCACGCTGGCCGGCGCCGTCTTCGAGCGCGACGCCGAGGGTGTCCGCCGCACGATGGCTGCGCTGGGCTACATCGCAGATCCCGCCGAGTTCGACGCCGAGCGTCTGCTCGAGCAGCTTCTGGCGGGGGCGGAGTGGCTCTTCGAGCCGGGCTTCCGCAGGCTCTCCTCGCAATACGTCCGCGAGCTCATCGAGCGCGGTGCCTCACCACGGTCCCCCTACTTCGACCAGATGCGCCGCCAGAGCCTGCCCGCCGCCTCGCTGCTGATGCGGCGTATGGAGGGACTGCTGCTTAGCGTGCTCGGCGACCTCCGCGCCGGAGCGGACTGGGGCGCGATCAGCCGCGAGTACGTCGCGGGCGCGAGGCCCTCGACTCCGCTCGGCGAGGAGGAGGCAGCGTTCTGGGGCTCGCGCCGGGAGGGCGTGGCGAGGCCTACCCTGCAGGCGTGACCGTCGCCCGCGCCGCTGACCCGCTCGCCGCCTTCACGCCGACCGTGCGCGACTGGTTCGGGCGGGCCTTCGCGGGGCCCACGCCGGCCCAGGCGCAGGCCTGGCCGGCCATCGCCACCGGCGAGCACGTGCTCATCTCCGCGCCCACCGGCTCGGGCAAGACGCTGGCGGCCTTCCTGTGGGGACTGGACCGCCTGGCGGGTGACGTCGCCTGGAGGTCGACGCTTGCGGCGACCGAAGGGCGAAACCGGTTTACCCGCCTCGTCTACGTCTCCCCCCTCAAGGCGCTGGCCTACGACATCGACCGCAACCTGCGCGCCCCGTTGCGCGGAATCGGCGCGGACCTGCGCGTGGGCATCCGCACGGGTGACACGCCGTCGCGCGAGCGGGAGGCGATGCGCCGCACGCCGCCCGACATCCTCATCACCACGCCGGAGTCGCTGTACCTCATGCTCACCTCGCGGGCCCAGAGCATCCTCACCGGGGTCGAGGCGGTGATCGTCGACGAGGTGCACGCGGTGGCGGGAACCAAGCGCGGCGCCCACCTCGCGCTCACGCTGGAGCGCCTGGCCGCGATCAGCGAGCACGACCCCCAGCGCATCGGCCTGAGCGCGACTCAGAATCCTCTCGAGGAGGTCGGACGCTACCTCGTCGGCCCGCGACGAAGGTGCCGGATCGTCGATGCGGGAATCACCAAGGAGCTGGACCTGCGCATCCACGTGCCGGTGGAGTCGATGGTGGAGCCGGAGGCCGATACCCATGCGGCCGTCGCCGCGAGCACGGGCGCGCCAGCCGATCCGCTCGATCCCTCCGGTGGCGAGGCCACGCGGCGCTCGATCTGGCCGGCCATCTACCCCGAGCTGCTGGCCCAGGTGCGCGAGCACCGCTCCACGATCATCTTCGTCAACAACCGTCGCATGGCCGAGCGCCTCGCGCTGCGCCTCAACGAGCTGGCGGAAACGACCTCGGGGCCCGGCTCCGGCGGCCAAGGACCGACCGTTTCGTCGTCGGAGCCCCCCGCCTCCGCCACCCGTGGAGACATCGCGCGCGCCCACCACGGCTCCCTGGCCCGTGAGGAGCGCACCGTGATCGAGGAGCAGCTCAAGGCCGGTGAGCTGCCCTGCCTGGTGGCGACGAGCTCGCTGGAGCTGGGCATCGACATGGGCGCCGTGGACCTCGTCCTCCAGGTCGAGTCGCCCAAGTCGGTCGCCCGTGGGCTGCAGCGCATCGGGCGCGCGGGCCACAACGTCGGCGACGTCTCCAAGGGGCGCATCTTCCCCAAGTTCCGCGCCGACCTCCTGGAGTGCGCGGTGGTCGTCAAGCTCATGCGCGAGGGGCGGATCGAGCCGACGGTCGTACCCCGCAACCCCCTCGATGTGCTCGCCCAGCAGGTGGTGGCCATCGCGGCGGCGTCGGATGAACCGGTCCCCGTCGACGACCTGTACGCACTGGTCACCCGCACGCACTCCTACGCCGAGCTGCCCCGGCCCCTGCTGGAGAACGTCCTGGACATGCTCGACGGGCGCTACCCGTCGGCCGAGTTCGGCGACCTGCGCCCGCGCATCGTGTGGGATCGCGTCGGGGGCACGATCCGTCCACGTAAGGGCGCCCGGCAGCTCGCGGTTACCAACGCCGGCACCATCCCCGACCGCGGGCTGTTCTCCGTTGTCCTGCCCGACGGCCGCCGCGTCGGTGAGCTCGACGAGGAGATGATCTACGAGGCCCGCGCCGGCCAGACGTTCCTGCTGGGCGCCTCGTCGTGGCGCATCGAGGAGATCGGGCGCGACCGCGTGGTGGTCACCCCCGCGCCCGGCGTTCCCGGCGCGGTGCCCTTCTGGCGCGGCGACAGCGTGCGGAGGCCCAAGGAGCTGGGCGAGGCCATCGGCGCCTTCAGCCGCTGGGCGGTCGACGAGACGCCCGAAGCCCTGGCCGCGTCACACGACCTCGACGAGCGCGCGGCAAGCAACCTCGTCGGGTTCCTGCGGGAGCAGCAGGCAGCCACCGGTGTGGTGCCCTCCGACCGCGCGATCGTGGTGGAGCGCTTCCGTGACGAGATCGGCGACTGGCGACTGTGCATCCTCAGCCCGTTCGGCGGCCGGGTCCACGCGGCCTGGGCACTCGCGCTGAGCGCGCGCATCCGTGACGAGTTCGGGCTGGAGAGCGACGCGATCTACAGCGACGACGGCATCATCGTCCACCTCCCCGACGCCGATACACCCCCGAGCGCCGACCTTGTGCTCATCGAGCCAGACGAGCTCGAGGACCTCGTGGTCGGCGAGCTGGGCGCAAGCGCGCTGTTCGGCGCGCGCTTCCGCGAGAACGCCGGGCGCTCACTGCTCATCCCCCGCGCGTACCCAGGCAGGCGAACGCCGCTGTGGCAGCAGCGCCTCAAGGCGCAGAACCTGTTGGAGGTGGCCAAGCGCTACGGCGACTTCCCGGTGATCCTCGAGACCTACCGCGAGTGCCTGCGCGATGTGCTCGACCTCCCCGGCCTGCACGAGCTGCTGACCAAGCTGCACCGCCGCGAGCTGTCGCTGGTGGAGGTCGAGACGCCGACGGCGTCGCCCTTCGCCTCCTCGCTGCTGTTCGACTACGTCGCGACGTACATGTACGAGGGCGACACGCCCAACGCCGAGCGCAAGGCCGCCGCGCTGGCGCTGGACCGCGACCTGCTGCGCGAGCTGCTGGGCCAGGAGGAGCTGCGTGACCTGATCGACCCGGGCGCGCTCGAGCAGGTGGAGGCCGACCTCCAGCACCGCTCCGACCGCACGCGGGCGGAGACCGCGGACGCCCTGGGCGATGTGCTGCGCCGGGTAGGGGACCTCACCGAGGCCGAGGTGGCCGACCGCGTGATCGCCGGCGTCGACTCCGGCGCGCTGCTGGCAGACCTGGAGCGCGAGCGTCGCGCGATCCGCCTGCGCGTGGGCCACGAGGAGCGCTGGGTGGCCGCCGACGACGCGGGCCTGTACCGCGACGCGCTGGGCGCCGTGCCGCGCGGCGGGCTGCCCGAGGCCTTCACGGCCGACGTGCCCGACGCGCTGGTGAAGCTCGCGGGGCGCTACGCGCGCACCCACGGCCCGTTCGACACGGGCGAGCTGCGTGAGCGCTACGGCGTAGATCCGACCGCGGCGCTGGCCGTCCTCGAGACCGCCGGCGACCTCGTGCGTGGCGAGCTGCGGCCCGGCGGGACCACCCGCGAGTGGTGCGACGGCGAGGTGCTGCGCCGCCTGCGCCGAGCCTCCTTGGCGGTGCTGCGCAAGGAGATCGAGCCCGCCGACCAGCGCGCCTTCGCGGCCTTCCTGCCCGGCTGGCAGGGCGTAGATCGTCACCCCGCCGCGGGCGCGGGCGTCGAGCGCCTGCGCGAGGCGCTCGTGCCGCTCCAGGGGCTCGCGCTGCCGGTGGAGGTGTGGGAGCGCGACGTGCTACCGCGGCGCACGGGCGCGTACTCGAGCACGTGGTTGGACGGGCTGTGCGCCAGCGGCGAGGTCGTGTGGGTCGGCGCGGGTGCCCTCGGACGCAACGGCGGGCGCGTCGCGCTCTACTTCCGCGAGGACGCCGGCGCGATCGGCCCGCCGGCGCTGCCGCGCGGCTTCGAGGCACCGGCCGAGGAGGAGCACGAGGCTCTGCGCGCGCGCCTCGCGCACTCCCCGTGCTTCTTCACCGACCTGCTTGCCGAGCTGGAGCTCGCGCCCGAGGCCATCCAGGAGGCGCTGTGGGACCTCGTCTGGGCGGGTGAGGTGACCAACGACGCGTGGGCGCCGCTGCGCGCGCCGCGGCTCACGCTGGCTCGCGCGCAGCGCCAGCGCCAGCCGCCCGCGCGCGGCGGGCGTGCACGGCGCTTCGGCGCGCGGCGCTCCGCCGCCCAGCCCACGCTCCAGGGCCGCTGGTCGCTGACCTCCCCGCTGTTCGCCGGCGAGCCCGCGCACGCCGACCGGCGGCGCACCCTGGCCGAGCTGCTCTTGGAGCGCCACGGGATCGTCACCCGCGAGCAGGTGCTGGCCGAAGGCATCCCCGGAGGCTTCAGCGGCCTCTACGACGCCCTCTCGCAGCTCGAGACGCTCGGCGTCTGCCGGCGTGGCTACTTCGTGGAGGGGCTGGGCGGCGCGCAGTTCGCGCTGCCCGGCGCCGTGGAGCGCCTGCGCGCGCAGCGCAACCCCGAGGAG
>JBBJOB010000217.1:0-3790 GCA_037721455.1 Solirubrobacteraceae bacterium
GTGCCGCCGACCGTCATCGACCAACGGCTTCGCCGTCGGTGCCCGCTGCTCGGCGGCGGGCTCCTCCCGATCTAGAGGGCGCCCAGGACGGCGGCCATGCGGTGCGGGGTGACGCCGAGCGCCTCGGCGTCATCGGTGCCCCGTACAGCGGTCATGGGGACCTCGAGGAGCTCGGCCTCGTCCCAGGTGGCCGGGGTGCGACCCTTGAGGATCCACTCGATGGCGCGCAGGGACCGGCCGGCGATCGCCTCGGGCACCTGGACGAGGGGACGTGGCCGGCCGGCCGCGCGGAGGACGAGCTCGACGAAGGCCCGGTGGGTGAGGGTGTCGGGGCCGGCCAGCTCGTAGCAGGGGCGCCCGTCGCCGCGGCCGTCCAGGACGGCCATGATGCAGTCGGCGACGTCCTGGGCCCAGATGGGCTGCACGGTCGCGCGGCCGCTGCCGCGGCCGGGGACGGGCACCGCGGGCGCGAGGGCCAGGCGCAGGAGAAAGGTCAGGTAGCGATCCCCGGGGGCATAGACCACCGATGGCGCGAGGATGGTGTGGGGCACTGCGGAGGCCGTCACCGCCTCCTCCGCCAGCGCCTTGGCGCGCATGAAGCGGGCGCGGTTGGACGTCGTGGCGCCGAGGGCCGAGACGAAGACGAAGTGCCCGACCCCGGCGCGCTCGGCCGCACTGACCATCCGCCAGGTGGCGATGCCGTTGAGCTCCTCGATGGACCCTGAGGGCTGGTCGCGAATCGAGGCGGCCAGGTGGACGACGGTGTCCACGCCGCGCAGGGCGTTGCGAAAGGAGGGCGGGTCGGCGAGGTCGCCCAGCGCGATGTGCACGCGCACGCGCTCGGCCCCCAGCCCGCGCGGGTCGCGCACCAGGCAGCGCACATCGCGTCCCGCGGCGGTGAGCCGATGCAGGAGCGCGGCCCCGACGGTCCCGGTGGCGCCGGTGAGCAGCAGCAGCACGCGGGCAGCGTAGTGGCGCAGAGGCCGCCCAGATCGCCGGCCCGCCGGGAGGGCAGCCGCGCTAGTGGTCGAGCAGTTCGGCGAGGGCCGTGGCGAGCCGTGCGTGCTCGGGCGGGTGGCGGACGGCGATGCGCAGGTGATCGGCCGTCAGGCCGGGGAAGGTGTGGCATGGGCGCACGGCGATACCGCGGTCGCGCAGGCCGGCCACCACGGCCTCGCCGCACCCCGGGATCTCGATCAGGATGAAGTTGGCCGCCGAGGTCCAGGCCCGGACGCCGGTCAGCGCGGCGAGGCGGGCCAGCAGGTCGGTCTGGCAGGCCGCGACCTCGGCTGCCACCCGGGCCGGGGTCTCGCGGTCGGTCGCGCAGTGCTCCAGCGCCGCGCAGGCCAGGGCGTTGACGCTCCAGGGCTGGCGGGCGGCGGCCAGGCGCTCGACCAGGTCAGCGGAGGCGAGCAGGTAGCCCGCGCGCACGCCGGGCAGCGTCCAGGCCTTGGTGAGGCTGCGCACGACGACCAGGCCGGGGAGATCGCTGCGCGCCGCCACGCTCCCTGGCTCGCCGGGCACGAACTCCATGAACGACTCGTCGACCATGGTCACGCGGGCGGGGCTGGCGAGCTCCTCGAGGGCTCCCGCCGGGTCGAGCGTGCCGGTCGGGTTGTTCGGGTTGCCGGTGACCACCAACTCCGCCGTGGCCGGCACGTCGGCGGGTACCAGCGCCCACGGGTCGGGGCGGCGCTGCACCCGGTGGACCTCCGCTCCAACGGCGCGCAGCGCGGCCTCGGGCTCCGTGAAGGACGGGTGGACGCAGGCGGCAGCGCGCGGCCGCAACGCGTGGGCCAGCAGCCAGAAGCCCTCGCAGGCCCCGTTGAGCAGCAGCACCTCCTCGGGAGGGCGTCCGTGACGCGCGGCGATGGCCGCCACGGCGGGGCGCTCGTCGGGGTAACTCTCCTCGTCCAGGGCGGCCACCAGCACCTCGCGCAGCCAGCCCGGCCGCGCGCCGGGCCAGATGTTGACCGCGAAGTCGAGCAGCCCGGGCTCGGCGTGGCGGTCGCCGTGGACGCGAAGCGCGTCGTTCATCGCGGCGATCTCGCGGCGCTTGGCGCTTTAGCGGCCCATATGGCCAGAATGGCGCCAAGCGGTCGGTAGAGGAACGGCTGCGCGCCAGGACCGTTGAGCGTGGCGAGCCCACTGGGTGGCCGCGCGGCCCACGCGACCGCCAGGACAGCGCTCGCGACGCCGACCGCCCGGGACAGGCGCGCGGCGCGGTAAACGTCGGCGGGCGTGGGCGCGCGGCCTCCGCCCAGGAACGGGCGGTGCTCGACGTGCGAGGGGTAGCGGTTCGTGCCGCCCAGGCGCACGCCCAGCGCGCCGGCGAACGCGGCCTCGAGGCGCCCCGCGTTGGGGCTGGGATGCGCTGCGCCGTCGCGCCGCAGCGTGCGCCAGGCGGTGAGAGCGTCGCCGCCGGCCAGCGGCGCGAGCGCCGCGCCGAGCAGGGCGCCAAACCGCGCCGCCGGCCAGCCAAGCACGTCGTCCAGACGTGCGGCCGCCCAGCCGAAGCGCTCGTAGCGCCGGCTGTGGTGGCCAACCATCGCGTCCAGGGTGTTGGCCGCACGGTGGACGACAACGCCGGCCGAACGGGCGACCGCGCCCCACAGCAACGGGGCGACGACCGCATCGGCGGTGTTCTCGGCCACCGACTCGACGGCGGCGCGACATAGCTCATCGGCCCCGAGACCCGAGGGGTCCCGGCCAACCAGCGCGGGGAGCCGCGCACGTGCCCCGTCGAGATCGCCGGCCTCCACGAGCCGCGCGAGCGCCACCCCCTCGCGCTCCAGCGACCGGCCACCCAGCGCGGCCCACGTCATCGCCGCCGTCACCAGCAGGCGAGGAGCCACGCGCTCGATGTGATGCACAGCGACAGCGGCACCGCCGACGAGCAGGGTCATGTGGCCGACACCCGCCAGACGCGAGGGGTGGTAGGTGATCCGCTCCAGCGCCGCCGCAACCTCCCCGAAGAGTGCGACGGGATGACCATGAGCGGGGTCGCCCAAGAGACGATCGGCGACCGCGCCGAGCGCCAGGCCCACGGCGACGTCGCTCCGCCCGCCCCTCACCCCGCGTCCTTCTCCAAGCGCAGCACCCGCCCGGCGACCACGAGGAGTGCCTCGTTGGCAGCGGCCGCCCACAGCGCGTTGACCCGGCCGAGCGCGTCGCGGTAGCGGCGCCCCAGCGGGTGGTAGGGCACGACGCCCATGCCGACCTCGTTGCTCACCGCGATCGTCGCAGCCCGGCGCCCCGCGGCCAGCGCGGCGGCCTCGCCCGCCAGGCGCTCGATCTCGCCGTCGTCCACGTCGCGGCCCATAGCGTTGGCGACCCACAGCGAGAGGCAGTCGACGATCACGCAGGCCTCCGCCGGGCAGGCTGTCAGGGCGCCGGCGAGCCCGACGGGCTCCTCCACCGTCGTCCATTGCGCCGGGCGCTCCGCACGGTGGCGCGCGATCCGGGCGGCCATCTCGTCGTCGCCGGCCTCCCCGGTGGCCACGAACACCACCGGGGCGCCGCTGCGCGACGCCCGGTGCAGGGCCAGCGTCGACTTGCCGCTGCGAGCCCCGCCCAGCAGCAGGGTCAGGGGCATGCGGAGGAAGTCCGGTCCATGATCGCGCCCACGCGCCAGGATAGGCAGACAGCTGAAAAGGGGGCCACCGCCGGCGCCCGTAGCAGGGGGACTGTGGGCGCCGACGGTGGCGATGCCTGCGACGGCTGGGTTGGCGGGGAGGCGCCGTCGCGGCGTTGGAACATTTGAGCAGCGCTACCTCAAGCGGCGATAAGG
>JBBJOB010000027.1:0-13928 GCA_037721455.1 Solirubrobacteraceae bacterium
TCGACGTCGGCCATCATCCGCCCTGCATCGCGCTCAGGACCTCGACGCGCGCGCCGTCGGGGACGTGCGTGCTCGGCCAGGCGGTGCGGGGGACGACCTCGCCGTCCACGGCCACGGCCACGCCGCGGGGCGGGGCCTCGATGGCCGCCAGGAGGGCGGTGACGGTGGTCCCGTCGTCCACCGGGGCGGGCTCGCCGTTGACGCGGATCACGCGAGGGCCTCCGATCGCGCGAACCGGCCCGGCGCGAACGCCGGCGGCGGCCGCTCGCCGTCGAGCGCGCGCAGCACAGCGTCACCGGTGACCGGCGTGAGCAGGATGCCGTTGCGGTGGTGCCCACCGGCCCAGATCAGGCCGTCGACACCGTCGGGGCGCCCGAGCACCGGCGCGTTGTCGGGCGTGGCCGGGCGCAGGCCGGCGATGGCCTCCTCCACCTCGAGCTCGAGCACGCCGGGCACCAGCTCGCTCGCGTCGCGCAACAGCTCGTAGATGCCGCCGGCGGTGACCGTGGTGTCGAAGCCGCGCTCCTCCTGAGTGGCGCCCAGCACGTAGCGGCCGTCCGCGCGCGGGACGAGGTAGCCGCCCTCGAAGCGCACGGTGCGCTCGACCAGGCCGGGGCCTTCGGGGTCGCGCAGGCGCAGGAGCTGGCCCTTGACCGGGCGCAGGGGCACGCGGGCGGCGGGTGGGAGGCCGGGGAGGTCGCCGGCCGACGCGCCGAGCGCGAGGACGGTGTCGGTCGCGGCGAGGCGTTCGCCGGAGGCCATGCGCAGGCCGGTGACCCGCTGATCGACTGCGAGCACCTCGGCGACCTCTCCCCCGGGACGCAACACGGCGCCCGCGCGACGCGCCGCCTCGGCGAGTGCGGCGATGACCAGGCGCGGGTCGACGCTGTGGTCATCGGGCGCGTGCAGGGCGAGGCGGACGGTCGGCGCCAGCGCGGGCTCCAGCCGTCGCGCGGCGCTGGGCAGCAGGCGCTCCATCGCGACACCGAGACCGGCCGCGACCTCGCGCACCCGGTCCAGCGCCTCTGCCTCGTCGCGATCGCGGGCCACGACCAGCGAGCCGGTCCGTCGCAGGGCGACGCCCTGTCCGGCGTCGGCCTCGAGCTCCTCGGCAAAGCCGGGCCAGCGCTGCGCCGCCTCCAGTCCCAGCTCCAGCAGTGCCGGCTCGCGCGGGTCGGCCTCGGTGACCGGCGCGAGCATGCCCGCGGCGACGTCTGAAGCACCGGCGCCCAGCGCGCCGCGGTCCAGCAGGCAGACCGAGCGCCCGGCCCGCGCGGCACGCCAGGCGGCGACCAGGCCGGCCACGCCACCGCCGGCGACGAGGAGGTCGAAGGTGTCGTTGGGTGTGTGGTCTCGCTTCGCCGGCATGATCCGGATCAGCTGCTGACGGTCGGCCGCGTGTGGTCGCGAGCCCTCTCAGCCGTGGTCGGCTCCCGTCCGACGAGTTTACCCTGCGCCCTGGCGCCGCCACGGCGCTCCGGGATCCGGGGTTCGTGGCGCACCCATATCCGCCCCAGCCGGCTGCGCGCGCGACAATGGGGCCATGGTCCCCGACCGTCACGCTCGCCTGAGCGCCGCACGCCTCTACCTCGTCTCCGGCGCCCGGCCCGGCGGGCGGGCGCTGGCCGAGGTGCTGCGTCCCGCGTTGCGCGGCGGCGTGGACCTGTTCCAGCTTCGCGAGAAGGATGCGGACGACGAGGCCGTGCTGGCCGCCGCCCGGGAAGCGCGCGCGCTGTGCGAGGAGGCCGGCGCGCTGTTCATCCTCAACGACCGGCCCGACCTCGTCGAGGCCGCCGGCGCCGACGGCGTGCACGTGGGCCAGGACGACATGCCGGTCGCCCGGGCGCGGGGGATCGTGGGAGCTGATCGGATCGTCGGGCTCTCGACCCACGCGGCGCCGCAACTCGCGGCCGCCACCGGCGCCGACTACGTCGTCGTCGGCCCGGTGCACGCGACGCCGACCAAGCCGGGCCGCCCCGCCACCGGCGCCGCGTACGTGCGCCACGCCTCCGCGCACGACCCGGGGGTCCCGTGGTTCGCCATCGGCGGCATCGACGAGCACACGGTCGGCGAGGTCGTCGCGGCGGGCGCGCGGCGGATCGTCGTCGTGCGCGCGATCGCCGAGACGGCCGACCCGGAGCGTGCGGCGCGCACGCTGCGGGCCGCACTGGACGAGGGGGCGCTGCGTGGGGCGGCGTAGCCGCAAGCGCAGGCCCACGGGCAGCGGTGGAGCGCAGGGTCGCGCGCAGACCACCACGAGCTCCCCGCCGGTCGCCGAGCCCGACCCCGGCGCCCGCCCCGACGACGCCATGCGCCGTGGCTACGCCCGCGGGCGCCAGCGCGACGACCTCATCCGCGCCGGGCTGGAGCCCCTGGGCCCCGGCGAGCGTCCGCCCGCGCTCGTGGCCTCCGTGGTGCTGGCCGCGGTTCTCGCGCTGGCCAATTTCGTCCTCTGGGTCACGGGGTTCGAGGTCCGCGGCGAGCAGCCGGGCGTCGTCGGAGTGGTCCTCTTCTGCGGCCTGATGACGGCAGCCGCGATCGGGATGTGGCTGAAGCGCTACTGGGCGGTGCTGGGCTGGCAGGCGCTCCTGGCCGTGAGCATGGTCGTGGCCTTCCTCTCCCTGCTGCAGGCCGCCAGCCTCCTCGCCGTCGTCGTCCCCGTGGTCGTGCTGACCGTCTGCGGATGGCTGTTCTGGAAGCTCATCCGGGTCATGTCGCGGCTACAGATGCCCTCGCGATAGGCTCGCCCGGCGCATGGCCGACCGCTCCTACGACTGCGTCGTCATCGGCTCCGGGCCGGGTGGCTACGTGGCCGCCATCCGGGCCGCGCAGCTCGGGCTGAAGACGGTGGTGGTGGAGAAGGACAAGATCGGCGGACGCTGCCTCAACTACGCGTGCATCCCCGCCAAGGCGGTGCTGCGCGTGGCCGATGTCCTGCAGGAGGTCCGCGACGCCGGCGAGTTCGGCATCACGGTGGCCGAGCCGACCGTCGACTACGCGGCGGTCAGCGAGCGCCGGCGGCATGTGGTCGAGACGCTGACCGGCGGCGTGGCCGGGTTGCTGACGAAGAACGGGGTCGACGTCATCGAGGGTCAGGGCACGCTGACCGGCGACGGCACCGTGCAGGCCGGCGGCGAGACGCTCACGGTCGCAAGGGCCACCATCCTGGCCACCGGCTCGGTCAAGAAGCCCATCCCCGGCACGCAGTTCGGCGGGCGCGTGATCGGCACCGAGGAGGCGTGGGCCTTCGCCAAGCTGCCCGGGCGCCTCGCCGTCGTTGGCGCAGGCGCCAGCGGCACGGAGATCGCGTCGGCCTACGCGCGCCTGGGCGTGGAGACGCTCCTGTTCGAGGGGCTCGACCGCGTGCTGCCGTCCGAGGACGCCGACATCTCCAAGGCCGCGCAGCGAATCTTCAAGCGCCAGGGGATCGAGGTCCACACGGGCACGTTCGTCGAGAACGTCCAGGATGCCGGCGACAAGGTCACCTTCACCCACGGCGACCAGCGCGACGAGGCCGACTGGCTGGTCATCGCCGCGGGCCGCGGGCCCGACGTTGAGGGCCTGGGCCTCGACGCCGCCGGCGTAAAGCTCGACGGCCGTGGCTTGATCGCCGTCGACGGCGCGCTGCGGACGTCGGCCAGGCGCGTCTACGCCATCGGCGACCTAGTCGCCGGCCCCGCGCTGGCCCACAAGGCCTCCGACGAGGGCGTCATCGCCGTCGAGGACGCCGCGGGCAGGCAGACCCACCCGCTCATTCACATCGACATCCCGCGCGCGACCTTCTGCACGCCCAACGTCGCGTCCTTCGGGCTCACGGAGGAGCAGGCCCGCGAGGCCGGCCATGACGTCGTGGTGGGCAAGGTCCAGTACGGCGCGGTCGGCGCCGGCACTGTGTACGGCGACCGCACCGGGATCATCAAGATCGTGGGCGACAAGCGCTATGGCGAGCTGCTGGGCGGCCACATCGTCGGCTCCAAGTCGACGGAGATGATCCAGGAGCTGGTCAACGTCAAGGCGCTGGAGGGCGGCTACCCCGAGGTCGCCCGCATGGTCCACGGCCACCCCACGCTCTCCGAGGCCGTCATGGAGGCCGCGCGCGCCGCCGACGGCTGGCTCATCCACGGGTGAGCCTGCCCCTCACGCGCGCGGGCGACCAGGGCGAGCCCGAGCCCCAACACCCCTGCCTCTACTTCGACCTCGCAAGCCCCGAGGCGTACCTGACCGCCGAGCGCATCCTCGGCCTGATGCCGGTCGCCGTGGAGTGGGTGCCGGTGCGTGCCCGCAACCTGGCCCAGGCCGTCGCGCCCGAGGGCCGACACAGTGCGGGACCCGCCTCCGGCAGCCACGTGACGGCCGGAGGCACCCGCAGCGCCGAGGAGGAGGCGATCTGGCGCGAGAAGCTGGAGCGCACCGCACGCGAGCGCACTCTGCAGCCGGTCCGCTGGCCCGCAGAGGTGCCCTTCGACAGCGAGACCGTCCTGCGCGCCGCGACCTTCGCCAAGTCGATCGGCAAGGGCGTGGCCTTCACCCAGGCCGCCTTCCGTCAGGCCTACGCCGGCGGCGGCGACCTCACGAGCCCGGACACCGTGGTCATCGCCGCGGCGGCGTGCGAGATGCATCCCCGCGCCGTGCTCGCCGCGCTGGACCAGCGCTCGGTCGCCGCGGCGCTGGACCGCGCCACCGCGCAGGCACGGCAGCGCGGCTTGTTGTCGGTGCCCGCGATCTGGACGCCACCCCAGGGCGGAGCGCCGGCTCGCCTCTTCCATGGCGACGACCAGCTCGAGGCCGCCGCCACCCACCTCGGGGGGCACGCGCCGCGCTGAACCGCGGCACACGCTCGACGCCGACAGCGTGCGCTGAGCGCCACGCTCACCCTGCCCGCTCGGCCGCGCGCGCCAGGTTGCGCACGAGGAGGTCGACTAGCGGTCCGTAGCTGAGGGCGAGCGCGGCCTCCAACGGGAGCGGGGCGACGAGGTCGACGCCCACGACGCAGGTGCCGTCGGCGCGGGGGCGGATGCGGTGGTGCAGGCGCGCCGGGCCCACCTGCCAGGTCCACGATCGGCCCGAGTCGACGGCGCTGACGTGGGCGGGGACCGGGATCGCGCCGAGCAGGCGGGCGGCGCCGCGAGCGCCCTCGCGGACCTCAGGGTCGCCCAAGCCCCAGGCGCCGCGCAGGTGCGGCGCCCAGGCGCTCCAGCGGTCGGGGCGGGCCATCAAAGCCCACGCGACGGCGGGGTCGGCGCGGGCGTGGGCCTCGTAGGTGAGCATCGCCCGCCAGCGCTACCCGGCGCCCGGCCGGGGCCAACCGCGCTGCGCTAGGTTCGGCCGGTGAGCGCGCAACCCCAGCCGACGGCCAAGGGCGAGGTCGCCGTCGAGGAGCTCTCCAGGGGTGGGCGAACGGTGGCCCGGCGCGTGGCCGAGGCCAAGGCGACGATGCCCGAGCACACGCTGTCGGTCGAGGTCGACATGGAGGCCTGCGCCACGCTGCGCGCACGAGGAGAGGGAGGCCCGCCCACCCCGACCTACGAGGACATGGTCGTGCGGGCCTGCGCGCTGGCCCTGCGCGAGCACCCGCGGGCCAACGGCGCCCACCGCGACGGGCACCTCGAGACCTACGGGCGGGTCAACGTCGGGCTGGCCGTCCATGGGCCCGGTGCGCTCACCGTCCCCACCGTCTTCGACGCCGACCGGCACTCGCTGGCCGAGATCGCCGCGACGACGCGCGCGCTGGCCGAGCGCGTCGCCCAGGGCACGATCACCTCCTCCGAGCTGGGTGGCGCAACGTTCACCGTCTCCAGCGTCGACGTCCGCGCTTTCACGGCGATCCTGACTCCGCCGCAGGCGGGCGTCCTGGCCTGCGGCGCGATAGCGCCGCGTGCTGTCGTCCACGAGGACGAGCTGGCCGCGCGCCGGCGCATGGACCTCACCCTGACCTGCGACCACCGGATCCTGTTCGGAGCCGACGCCGCGGCGTTCCTGGGCCGGGTCCGCGAGCTCCTGGAGAGCGCGGAGCTCTAGCCCCCTCTCGCTCCTTGGCTAGGGCGGCCGGTGAGGAGCAGGGTGAGCGTCGCGCCCAGGGTGGCGCCCGTGTTCTCGGCCGTGTTGCCCAGGTCGTCGGTCAGGCCCTCGACGGCCTCGCCCGAGCCGGGCAGGAGTGCGTCGGTGGTTGGTGCGAGCGTCTCGCCCGTGCCTCTGAGCACGTCGCCCGTCAGGCCCGTGACCCCGCGCACGGGCTCGTCCAGGGCGAGGAGCGAGTCGTCGTCTGGTTCGGGCGTCGGCGTGGGGGCCGGAGCCGGGGCCGGGGCCGACGGGTCGGGAGTGGGCGCCGGGGTGGGGGCGGGCGCCGGGCCCGGAGCAGGGCCGGGCGCACCGTCCGGCGCCGGATCGTCGGCGGCCGGAGGATCGTCCTCTGCGGCCGGCGCGGCGGGGAGCGCGGGGCCCTCCTTGTCGGGGGCGTCGGCCAGCGCCACGGGGCCGACGTCTCCCGGCTCGGCGGTCTCGCTGCCAAGTGCGGTCTGCCCGCCGATGGGCACCGGGCGCCCCTCGGCGTCGCCCCCCAAGCCGGGCCAGCCCTCCAGCGCGATGATCGCGCTGATGGCCAGCAGGGCAAGCGCGCCCGCGGCGGCCAGCGAGACGCTGGCGCCGAGGCTGGCGAGAAGACCACGCAGGGCTGGCATCTGACAGGTAACGGCATGCCGCGACGGGCCCTTGAGCCTCGCTGTCAGTACCCTGACATTATCGCTGACATGCCCGGGTACACGAGCTCGAAACCGCCCGGGCGGTTGAACGAGGCGTTGGACTCCCGGTTGGCGTCCAGCGTCACCCCCGCGGGCGCCGTCGAGGTGTCGACGAACACGCACAGCCAGCGGTCGGGATCGTCCCCTGGGACACACGTGCGAAAGAGCTGCGCCTCGAACTGCAGCGTGGTCATCTCGTGCACGCGCGCCTGGTGGTCGGGCGGGCCCTGCGCGGCCACGTAGCGGCTCGCGACGTCGGCCTGCAGCGCCATCGCGTCCTGGGAGGCCAGGATGGTCGAGCGGTGCGACAGCCCGACGGCCAGGAACGTAGCCGTCACGCTCAGCAGCAGCATCGTGCCCACGTAGTCGACCGCGACCACCCGCGGCAGGTCCGGCCGGCGGCGGCCTACGAGGATCGCCACCAGCGGCGCGACGACCGCGATGGCCAGAAGGTTGAAGAAGGCGCCCAGCAGCAGGCCGCCGACGAGCCCCGTGGCCTCCCCGGCCAGCGGGAACACGTGGATGAGCACCGCGTCCACGAGCGTGAGGACCGCGAAGGCCGGCCACATCCACGCGCCGCGCAGGCGCCAGCGCATGCGGCGCGCCGCATGGCGCCACTCGTCCTGTGCAGCAGCGTCCATGGAATCAGGCTAAGCCGGTCGCTACAGTGCGTTCGAGGGCGGCGCCCGTGGCAGCAACCCTGCCGGGGGACGCCGAGAAGCGCCGGAGCGGAAGATCCCGCGCCGGCCGACCCACAGGAGAGCCACATATGTCGGTCACCACGTCCGTGCCGGTCGACCACCGCCGCGACGAGCCACCCGAGCACCTGACCCGCGCAGACCGGGTCGGCCTGCTGCGCCACATGCTCCTTATGCGCGCCGTCGAGGAGCGGGCGATGACGCTCTACCGTCAGGGGAAGGTTCCCGGCTCGTTCTACGACGGACACGGGCAGGAAGCCGTGTCGGTCGGGCCCGCGTGGGCCATGGCCGCCGCCGACCGCCTCTGCGTGCTGCACCGCGACCTCGGCGCCCACCTGGTGCGCGGGGTCCAGCCGGCTACCATCCTGGCCCAGTACATGGGCCGCGCCGCCGGGGTGACCCGCGGGCGCGATGGCAACGTGCACTTCGGCGACCACCGCACGGGATGCGTCGGGATGGTCTCGATGCTGCCCGACATGATGCTCGTGGCGACGGGGCTGGCCATGGCCTTCAAGCTGCGCGGCCAGCAGCGCTGCGCGCTGACCTGGTTCGGCGACGGCTCAACTTCCCGGGGCGACTTCCACGAGGCCCTCAACTGGGCCGGCGTGCAGCGCCTGCCGGTCGTCTTCGTGCTGGAGAACAACCAGTGGGCCTACTCGACGCCGACCCGCCTGCAGTTCGCGGTCGATCCGGTGGAGCGCGCGGCGGTCTACGGCTTCCCCGGCGTGGTGGTGGACGGCAACGACGTCGAGGCGATGTTCGAGGCGATGCGGATCGCGCGCCGGCGTGCGGTGGCCGGCGAGGGGCCGACGCTGATCGAGGCGATGACCATGCGCATGCACGGCCACGCCGCCCACGACGACCAGCGCTACGTCCCGGCCGACCAGCTCGCGGCGTGGCGCGAGCGCGACCCGATCGACCGCCAGGCGGCGCGGGTTGCGGCGCTGGGGGTCGACGTCGACACGCTGCGCGCCGAGGTGACCGCCCAGGTCGACGAGGCGGCGCGCGAGGCGCTGGCCTCGCCGATGCCCGACCCGGCGGACGCGACCGACGGGGTGTTCGCGACCGAGGAGGTCGCCATGGGCGACGGCGCCGCACCCTGGAGCGGGTGGTCGCGATGAGCACGCTGACATACCTCCAGGCCATCTCCGACGGCCTGCGCACCGAGATGCGCGACGACGACCGGGTCTTCGTGATGGGCCAGGACGTCGGCGCCTTCGGCGGTGCGTTCAAGGTCACCGACGGGTTCCTCGACGAGTTCGGCGCCGACCGCGTGATGGACACCCCGCTGGCCGAGTCGGGGATCGTGGGCACGGCCGTGGGCGCCGCGGTGGCCGGGCTGCGACCGGTGTGCGAGATGCAGTTCGCCGACTTCGTCGCCTGCGGCTTCGACCAGCTCGTCAACGTCGCAGGGAAGATGCACTACCGCCAGGGCCTGAGTGTCAACATCACCGTGCGTCTGCCGTCCGGCGGCGGGTTCAGCGGCGGGCCGTTCCACTCCCAGAACCCCGAGGCGTGGTTCATGCACGCGCCGGGGCTCAAGGTGGTCGCGCCCAGCACCCCCGAGGACGCCAAGGGCCTGCTGACCACCGCCATCCGCGACCCCAACCCGGTGGTCTTCTGCGAGCACAAGAACCTCTACCGCCGGGTGAAGGGCGAGGTGCCCGCGGGGGAGCACGCGACGCCGTTCACGGCGCGGGTGGCGCGCGAGGGGGACGACCTCGTGGTCATCGCCTACGGCGCCATGGTCCACACGGCGCTGGAAGCCACCGAGGATCTGGACGGGGCGCGCGTGATGGTGCTCGACCTGCGCTCGCTCGTCCCCCTGGACGAGGAGGCGATCCTCGCCGCGGTGCACCGCTGCTCCAAGGTGGTGGTCGTCGACGAGGCCAACCAGACCTGCGCGGCAGGCGCGCAGGTGGCGGCGCTGATAGCGCAGCGGGCGTTTGAGGATCTTGATGGTCCGGTCGTGCGGGTGGCCACGCCCGACGTGCCCATCCCCTTCTCGCCGCCGCTCGAGCAGGCGGTGCTGCCCGACGTCGAGCGTGTGAGGGAGGCTTGCCGTGAGCTCCTCGCGTACTGAGACAGGCGTCGTCGACGTCGTCATGCCCCAGCTCGGCGTGTCGGTCGTCGAGGGCACGGTGGTGGAGTGGCGCAAGGCGGTTGGCGACCGCGTCGAAGCCGACGAGATCGTCGTCGAGGTCTCGACCGACAAGATCGACACGGAGATCCCGGCGCCGGCGGCGGGCGTGGTGAGCGAGCTGCTCGTAGGCGCCGGGGAGACGGTCGCGGTGGGCATGCCGCTGGCGCGGATCGAGGCGGGCGACGCGCTCACGGACGACGGCGTACCCGCCGAGGGCCAGCCGCCGGCGTCGGGGGGAGACGACGCGGGGGCGGAGGCGACCGGCAACGGCGCCGGGCGTCGCCTCTCCCCCGTCGTCCAGCGCATCGCCGCGGACCACGCCATCGACCTGTCGGAGGTCGAAGGCACGGGCCGCGACGGGAGGATCCGCAAGCAGGACGTGCTGGCCCACGTGGAGACGGCGCAGGCGCCGCTGCACACCGAGTCGCCCTTCCGACCGGAGTCCGTGCCGAAGCCTGAGTCGGCGCCCGTCGGCGGCACGCTCTCGCGCATGCGCCGCACGATCGGCGAGCACATGAAGCGCTCGCTGGAGACGGCGGCCACGTGCACGACGTGGATCGAGGTCGACATGAGCCGCGTCGAGCGCGAGCGCGCGGCGCTTGGCCTCACCGCGCTCCCGCTCGTCGCCCGCGCGACGATCGACGCGCTGCGCGAGCACCCTCAGCTCAACGCCTGGCTCGAGGACGAGCGCCACACCGTCCACGACGACGTGCATCTGGGCATCGCCGTCAGCCTCGACGAGGACGGCCTGATCGTGCCGGTCGTCCGCGACGCCCACGACCTGAGCCCCGAGGGCCTGGGCCGGCGCATCCGTGACCTCGCCCGCCGGGCCCGTGCCGGCGAGCTGACGGCCGACGAGGTCCGCGGGGCGACGTTCACGCTCACCAACCCGGGGCAGTACGGCGCGCTCATGGCGACCCCGGTCATCAGCCAGCCCCAGGTGGCCATCCTCGACATCGAGGCGATCATCAAGCGCCCCGTCGTGGTCGCCGGCCCCGACGGCGAGGACGCCATCGCGATCCGCCCGATGTGCGTCCTCGGCCTGTCCTGGGACCACCGGGCCCTCGACGGCGTCCTCGCCGCCCGATTCCTGAGCGCCGTAAGGCGCCGGCTGGAGGGTGGGCCCTCCTAGACCTGGTCCTCCAGCCCCAGGTGTTCGGGCCAACTGCGGTCGATCGCGTTGAGGGTCTCGACGACATCGACCGCGTGCTCCTCGGAGCCGAGGTGATAGATCCGCCCGGCGCCCGCGGGCTCTGCCCGCAGACCCGTGCGCTGCTCGAAGCGATCCATGATCCGCTGTGCCTGCTCGCTCCCGTCCACGGGGAGCATGGTGACGTGGTCGTCCATGGCCGGAGGTTCTACCCCGGCAGGCCGACCCCGATCACCTTGAGACGACGCGACAGGGCGTTGAAGGCGAACTCGTTGACCTCGGCGCTGGTGTAGCCCAGCAGCTCCCACTCGCCGAACGGGTCCTTGCCCTTGGGCACGAGCACGCCGGCGGCCAGGGGCAGCAGCTCGCTCAGGCGGTCCTGCACGCGCTTGGCCATGCCCTGCTCCTTGACGGCCTGCTGGAGGAACCAGGTGCCGTAGGCGACGTGGCGGTGCTCGTCGCGGGCGATGCTGGAGAAGCCCTCGACGAAGCCGGGCAGCTTGGCGCGCTGCTCGAGGAACTCGGTGATGAAGTGCTGGCCGGTCAGGGCCAGCGTGCCCTCGATGACCATGGTCGGGTGCGCGTATTTTGACAGAGTGTCAAGCGACGGCGGTGCACCCTGCGCGCCGCGCCGGCGCTCACGCCGCGAGGGTAGCCTTGGGCGCATGGTCGCGGCGCCTGACCTGTGGACGGTGCACCTGGGCACGGTGGAGTACCGCGCGGGGGTGGCGCTGCAGGAGCGCGTGCGCGCCGCGCGGCAGGCGGGGGCGATCCCCGACGTGCTGCTGCTCCTCGAGCACTGGCCCGTCTGCACCCGTGGCAAGCGCACAACCGCCGGCGAGCTGCCCATGGGGCGCGACTGGTACATGCTCCAGGGCGTCGACGTGGTCGACACCGACCGTGGCGGGCGGGCGACCTACCACGGCCCGGGCCAGCTCGTCGGCTATCCGATCATGGCCGTCGGCGATGTGCTCGACCACGTGCGCGCGCTGGAGGACGCCCTGGTCGCGGCGCTGGCCGAGGAGGGCATCGTGGCGCGCGGGCGCGTGGACGACGGCGCCGACTTCACGGGCGTCTGGGTGGCGGAGCGCAAGATCGCCTCGGTGGGCCTGCGCGTCACCCACGGCGTGAGCATGCACGGCTTCGCCGTCAACGTACAGAACGACCTGCAGCCCTTCGAGTGGATCGTCCCCTGCGGGCTGGACGGCGTGCGCATGACCTCGCTGCTCAAGGAGACCGGTCGGGGGGGCGACCCGCTGCGCTGCTTTCGCCGCCGCGCCGCCTTCCGGGTGGCCTGCGCGCTGGGGCGCCGGCAGCGACTGGTGTCCGCGGCGCGGCTGGAGCGCGCGCTGACCGCCGCCGAGCGCGAGGGCGCCGCGCCCGCGCCCGCCGCCGCGCGGTGAAGGCCGCCCGCCGCCGCCTCGACGCGCTGCGCCACCGGGGGGACGCCGTGGAGTGCCCGCTGTGCGGCGGGCGCTTGGACCGCTTCAAGGCCGACTGGAACCTACGAGGACCCCTCGATCACCGACCCGCACGAACGCGAGCGCGCCTTCCTCCAGCACGACCACGTGCGCCTCTACACGCCCGACATCGCAGGGCGCCTGGAGGCTGCGGGCTTCGCGGTGCAGACCATCGACACCTACGCCGAACTGGGCACAGCGGCGGCGCGCCATCGCCTCCAGCCGGCGGATCTCGCCTTCCTGTGCAGGGCCTGAACTGGAGGTACGCTGCGGGTCATGGCCGGTACGCAGGAGCGCACGCACGCCACCCGCTCACGCGCCAACCCCGGCGGCATGGACGCGCTCCAGGTCCTGGGGCCCGACGTGCTGCCGCTGCGCGCGCGCAAGCCCTCGTGGTTCAAGGTGCCCGCCCCCGGCGGGCCCCGCTACCGCGAGCTCACGCGGCTCATCCGCGACGAGAACCTGCACACGGTCTGCCAGGAGGCCGCGTGTCCCAACGTGGGCGAGTGCTGGGAGCGCGGCACGGCCACGTTCATGATCCTGGGCGACACGTGCACGCGGCGCTGTGGCTTCTGCCACGTAAAGACGGGCAAGCCGACGTGGAACGACCCGCTCGAGCCCGCCCGCGTGGCGCGCTCCATCGCCAAGATGGGCCTGCGCCACGCGGTGATCACCTCCGTGGACCGCGACGACCTGCCCGACAAGGGCGCGGGCGCGTTCGTAGGCGTCATCCGCCAGGTGCGTGCGCAGGCGCCGCGCTGCAAGGTCGAGGTGCTCACCCCCGACTTCCAGGGCCACGAGATGCCGCTGGCCCGCGTCATCGCCGAGCGCCCCGACGTCTTCAACCACAACGTCGAGGTCGTCCCCCGGCTGTACCCGCTGGCCCGACGCGGCTCGCGCTGGGAGCGCTCCCTGCGTGTGCTGCGCAACGCCAAGGAGATGGGCGGCGACGGCGTGACGACCAAGTCGGGGCTCATGGTGGGCCTGGGCGAGACGCACGAGGAGATGGTCGACGCCTTCGGCGATCTACGCGCGCACGGCGTGCAGGTGCTCACCGTGGGCCAGTACCTGCGCCCCACCGAGCAGCACCTGCCGGTCGTGCGCTGGTGGCACCCCGACGAGTTCGCGGCACTGGAGCGCGCGGCCTACGACCTGGGCTTCGACCACATCGCCGCGGGGCCGTTGGTGCGTTCGAGCTATCACGCCGACCAGCACGTCGTGCAGAGCGAGCCGGGCGCGGGGCCGTTGGCTACGGGGGAGGGACCTCCGTATCCCTAGCGAGGGCTAGCAGCACTCCGAAGGGTGTGTGTGGCCTGGATCACGCCCGGCCGTTCGTCGCCGTTCGCAGCTCAGACCGCCTCGCCGGCCAATAGCGCGCGACGTACGCTTCGCCGTGCCCGTGTTCCCGCTCAAGGACAACATCCCCACCGACCGCCTGCCGGTGGTCACGCTGGTGCTGATCGGCATCAACGTGGTCATGTACTTCCTGTTCCAGGAGGGCACGATCTTCGGGGGGCCCGATCAGGGCAACGTCATCGAGTACGGCGCGATCCCCTACGAGGTGACGAACCCCGGCGAGCAGTGCGTGCCCGTGGACCAGGGCACGCGGATCGCCTGCGGAGAGGGCGGGGACGGACTGGCACCGACCTGGCTGACCCTGCTGACCTCGACGTTCATGCACGGGGGCATCCTGCACCTGGGCGGCAACATGCTGTTCCTGTGGATCTTCGGCAACAACGT
>JBBJOB010000218.1:0-3769 GCA_037721455.1 Solirubrobacteraceae bacterium
GTCGCGTTCCCCGGTCCCCGCGAGGCCGCCCCCGCGGAGACCATCTTCACCAACCCGATCGCCGCGCAGGTCCCGCCGCCCGAGCCCGAGCCCGAGCCGGAGCCCGAGGAGGAGGAAGAGGAGCCCGAGGAGGAGGAGGAAGAGGAGGAGCCCGAGGAAGAGGCCGAGCCCGATCCGCCGGCTGAGGCCGCTGACGAGGAGCTGCCGTTCACCGGCCTGGGCCTCGCGGCCGTCGCCGGCATGGGCGGCGTCATGCTCCTGGGCGGCTCGCTGGTCCGGCGCATGTCGGGGCGCCGTGGCGTCGACTCCCTCGGGGACGAAACGGAGCAGGAGACGCAGTAGGCGGTCGCTCGCGCCCGGCCGGGGGCGCGCGGGGCCCGGCGGCGCCCGGGCCGCGCCGCCGGGGGCGGGGGAGGCGGGGCGCGGGGGCGGCGCCTCCCCGGGGGCCGACCCGGAGCCGGCGCCGCCGTGGGCGGGCGCGCGCCGGGGCCCGAGGGGGCCCGGGCGTCGCCCGGTCAGCGCCGCCGGCGGCGGTGCAGCAGGCGCACGAGCGGTGGGGCGGTGAGGATCATCGCGAACAGGCGCAGGGCCTGTACCGCCACGACGAAGGTGGCGTTGCCGCCGGCCGCGGCCGCCACGGCCACGACCGCGTACAGCCCGCCGGGCGTGGTGGCCAGGTAGGCGTCGGGGGCAGAGACGTCGGTCAGCGCCAGCAGGAGGGCGGCCAGCCCGGCGCAGGCGACGATCAGCCCGGCGATGGCCAGCAGCACGGCGGGCAGCAGTCGCCCGGCCTCGCGGATCGTCGCCGCGGTGAAGCGCAGGCCGATCTGTAGCCCGATCCCGGCGAAGGCCATGTCCTGCATCAGCGGGGGGACCCGCGCTCCGCCGCTGAGCTGCGCGATGGCCAGTCCCGCTGCGAGGCTCAGCGGGACGAGCAGCGTCCCGGCCGTGATCTTCAGCCGGCGCGCGATGAGCACGCCCACGAGGGCGCAGCCGGCCGTGAAGGCCAGGTCGGCCGGCAGCCCGGCTCCGGCCACGCCGGCCAGGCCCGCCGTATCGCCGCCCGCAGCGGCAGGGGCGGGGTCGTCCACCGTCACCAGCACCAGCTCCGCCAGCAGCGGCGCGGTCACGACCACCACCAGGACGCGCAGGTACTGCATGAAGGCCACGAGCCGCGCGTCGGCTCCCAGCTCGTCGCTCATGGCGACGATCCCGCTCGCCCCGCCCGCGACGAGCCCCAGCAACGACGTCGAGCGATCGACCCCGGTCGTCGCCGCGAACACCAGGCCGGCGACCAGCGAGATGGCCACCGTGGTGACCGTGACCAGCGCGATGGGCGCCCAGTCCCCCGCGATCGTGGTCAGCGTCGAGGTCTCGAACCCCGCGCCCAGCGCAACCCCGATCAGCGCCTGGGAGGCCAGCAGCACCCACGCCGGCGCCGTCAGCGGCCGCCGCGCGGCCAGGGTCAGCGCATAGGCGATCCCGACCGCCAGCGACCCGAACAGCGCGGGGGTGGGCAGCCCGGCGAGGCCCACGGCCAGCGAGGCGGCCACCGTCGCGACGGCCACCCCGAGCCAGCGGGGCAGGTCACCGTGGGTGCGCTCCAAGCGCAAGCAGGTTAGACGGCGTTCACAACAAGGGCCGGGCCCGACGCGGGCTCACGCCGGCCGCTTGTCTCAGGCTCAGTACGGCGGCGGCCACGCCGTCGCCAGGCCCGGCGTCAGCAGTCGGCCGCCGTCGTCCTCCTGGCCCGCGGTCAGCCGCAGCAGCTGCGGCCCGCTGAGCCGCACCGGACGCGCGTGGCCGCACGCGCGACAGGTGCATTGAACGGTGGGGTGGGCGCCGAAGCCGGCGGTGCGCCAGTCGACGGCGTGCAGGCACAGCGGGCACGACAGCGCCGCCTCCACTAGGCACATCGGGTCGCTCATGACGAAGTCGGCACGCTCCATCGACCCATACAACCGCGCGGGGCAATCGGCGTCCACGACCGTGTGGTTGCGACCGCCCGAACGGGGGGACCGGCGGGGTCTGGCGCGGACGGCGCGCACCCGTCACACTTGGCGCATGTCGAGCGCCTCGGACGCCCCTGCCTCCGGCGCAGAGCTGCGGGCCGTCGAGACGCTGGCCGACCTGCTCTTCGCCTTCGACACCGAGGATCCCGACGGCGGCTTCTACAGCCGGGTGTGCGAGGCGACGTGCCGCCTGGCCGAGATGGACCGCGCGGTCCTCTTCCTCTACGACGCAACGCTGCGCAGCGTCCGCGCCGTGGGCAGCCACGGGATCGAGCTCAGCCGGCTCAGCGAGGTGCGCGCCACCGCCGAGAAGACGCCGATCGCCCTGCGCGCGCTGAGCGAGGATCGGGTGGTGGAGACGGCCGAGAGCCCCGCCGCCCAGGTGCCGGCCGCCTACGCCGACCTCATCACCGACGCCCGCCTGGTGTGCACCCCGATGAGCGCCGCGGGGCGCTGGCCGGGGGTCATCCTCGCCGGGCGCGCGCACGACCGCCCGCTGACCGGCCCCGAGGCCCACCTGCTGTGGACGCTGGGCAAGGTCGCGGCCCTCGTGGCCAGCGCGCGCGGGGCCACGCGCGCCCAGGAGCGCGCACGCCAGCTCCAGGACCGCATCGACCTCGCGAGGGAGATCCACGACGGCGTCATCCAGCGTCTGTTCGGCGTGTCGATGGCGCTGTCGTCCGGCGCCGAGCTGGACCGCGAGGAGCGACAGCGCGTCGCCGACGAGATCCAGGACGCGCTGGCCGACCTGCGCACCGTGGTGCAGCGTCCGCTCGGCCGCCCGGCCCGCGCGACGCAGACCACGCTGCTGGACGAGGTCCGCCGCCTGGCC
Source organism: Solirubrobacteraceae bacterium (assembly GCA_037721455.1). GTDB lineage: Bacteria > Actinomycetota > Thermoleophilia > Solirubrobacterales > Solirubrobacteraceae > Siliceabacter. The sequence continues at coordinate 2,845 of JBBJOB010000218.1, forward strand.
GAGGAGCACCCGGAGCTGCACGTCGTCCTGGAGCCCGGCTCGGAGACAGAGGTGCCGGCGCACCTCGAGCCTGTGGCGCAGTCCGTTCTCACCGAGGCGCTGCGCAACGCCGCCAAGCACGCGCAGCCCACCCGGGTCGGGGTACGCGTGACCCGCGCGGACGGGACGTTCCTGCTCGAGGTGACCAACGACGGCGTGCGCCCGCCTACCGGCCGCACGGGCATGGGCCTGCGCCTGGCCGCCTTCGAGGCCCTCCAGCACGGCGGGGTCATCGAGTTCGGCGCCGGCGAGGACGAGCGCTGGCGCGTGCGCCTGCTCGTGCCCGCAGAGGGTCGACCGTGACCAGCACGCGCCCCGTCCAGATCGCGGCGCCCGAGGGCCAACGCCGGCTGCGGGTGCTCGTCGTCGACGACCACGACGTCGTGCACTGGGGCTTTCGTCTCATGCTCACCGAGCAGCCATGGGTGGAGCGCTGCCTCAGCGCTCGCAACGCTGCGGAGGCGGTCGCGCTGGCCCAGCGTTACGAGCCCCACGTCGCGCTCGTCGACTTGTTCATCGGCGAGGAGTCGGGCGCCGAGGTGTGCGAGCAGTTGCGCGAGGGCTTCCCGGCCACGCGCGTGCTGCTCATCTCCGGGGCGGGGCGCATCTCCCCCAGCGCGGCACGCGCCGTGGGCGCCTCGGGCTTCGTGCCCAAGGAGTGGCCCGCGCAGGAGATCGCCCAGGCCGTGCAGATGGTCGGGCGCGGGATGACCGTCTTCCGCGACGTGGAGGAGCCGCCCGCCGGGCGCCTCTCGGCGCGTGAGCGCGAGGTGCTGGGCCTCATGGCCTCGGGAGCGACGAACCGTGAGATCGCCGACGCGCTGCACCTCTCGCCGTGGACGGTGAAGGAGTACACCGGCGCGCTGTACCGCAAGCTCGACGTGCG
>JBBJOB010000219.1:0-3768 GCA_037721455.1 Solirubrobacteraceae bacterium
ACCGCCCGCGCGCCGCGGAGGGGCGCACCCACGGGCGCCACGAGAACGACAGCGGCCCCGCCGTGGTGGCGGGGCCGCTGCGAGGGACCTCCGTCGATGAAAAGGGCCCTACGCCGCCGCGGGCAGCTGCGCGGCTTCGAGGACCTCGAGGGCGATCTCGCCCTCGGAGCCCTCGCCGGCCCGCACGCGGGCGCCGTCGGCCAGCCGGCCGTCGACGATCGCGCGGGTGAGCTCCTTCTCCAGCGTGCGGCGGATGTGGCGCTTGAGCGGGCGGGCGCCGAAGGCCTCGTCGAAGCCCTCGCGGGCCAGCCGCGCGACCAGCGCCTCGTCGACCTCCAACTCGATCCCGCGCTCGTCGCGCAGGCGGTCGGCCACCTGGCCGATGAGCAGGCCGGCGATCGTGGCCACCTGGGCCTCGGTCAGTGCGCGGAAGGCGACGACCTCGTCGATGCGGTTGAGGAACTCGGGCAGGAAGGCCGACCTGGCCGCCGCCCTCAGGCGCTCCTCGTCGGCCTCTCGCTGGTCCTCACGCGAGGCCGTGAAGCCGATGCCACGCTTGGCCGTGCCGGCGCCCAGGTTGGAGGTCATGACCACCACCGTGTTGGTGAAGTCGACCGTGCGGCCCTCGCCGTCGGTCAGGCGCCCGTCGTCCATGAGCTGGAGCAGGACGTTCCAGACCTCGGGGTGGGCCTTCTCGATCTCGTCCAGCAGCACCACGCTGTAGGGACGACGGCGGACCGGCTCTGTGAGCTGGCCGCCCTCGCCGTAACCGACGTACCCGGGCGGCGAGCCGATCAGGCGCGCGACCGTGTGCGGCTCACGGAACTCGGACATGTCGATGCGCACCAGCGCCCTCTCGGTGGCGAACAGCCGCTCGGACAGGGCCTTGACCAGCTCGGTCTTGCCCACGCCCGTCGGGCCCAGGAACAGAAACGTGCCCAGCGGCGAGTCGCTCTCGGCGAGACCCACGCGGGCGCGGCGGACGGTGTCGCTGACCACCTCGACGGCCTGCTCCTGGCCGACCACGCGGCGGTGGAGATCATCCTCCAAGGTGTGCAGGCGCTGGAGCTCGGCGGCGACCAGTTCGCCCACCGGGATCCCGGTGCGCGCGGCGACCACGTGGGCCACCTCGGTCACATCAACCCGCGGCTGCGGGCGGGCGTCCTCGCCGGCCGGGTCGGCCTGCGCGAGCGCCCTCTTCAGCTCGGCCGCGCGCTCGTAGTCCTCGGCCTCCACTGCGACGTCTATCTGCCCGCGCAGCCCGTCGGCGTCACCGACCGCCTCCGGCGTGCGCAGGCGCACCCGGGCTGCGGCCTGGTCGACCAGGTCGATGGCCTTGTCGGGGAGCTGGTACTCGCTCACATAGCGGTCCGACAGCTTGGCTGCGGCGGCGAGCGCCTCGTCGGTGATGGCCACGCCGTGGTGGCTCTCGTAGCCCTCCCGCAGGCCGCGGAGGATCGCCACCGTCTGCTCGACCGACGGCTCGTCCACGGTCACCGGCGAGAACCGGCGGGCCAGCGCGCCGTCGCGCTCGATTCTCTTGTACTCGCTCAGCGTGGTGGCGCCGACCATCCGCAGGTCGCCGCGGGCCAGCAGGGGCTTGAGGATGTTGGCGGCGTCCATCGCGCCCTCGGCGTTGCCGGCACCGAGGATGGTGTGCAGCTCGTCCACGAACAGCAGCACCTTGCCCTCGGACGCGGTGACCTCGCCGAGCGCCGCCTTCAGGCGTTGCTCGAACTGGCCGCGGTACTGGGCACCGGCGACCATGCCGGAGAGATCCAGCGCTACGAGGCGGGCGCCGCGCAGCGTGGCGGGCACCTCGTCGTCGTGGATGCGCCGGGCCAGGCCCTCGACGATGGCGGTCTTGCCCACGCCGGCCTCGCCGATGAGCACGGCGTTGTTCTTGCGCCGCCGCGCGAGGATCTCGATCGTCTGCTCGATCTCCATGTCGCGCCCGATGACGGGGTCGATCCGCCCGGCCGCGGCGTCGGCGGTCAGGTCACGGCCGAACTCGTCGAGCGCCGGAGTCTTGGAGCGGTGTTCGGAGCCCGCGCCACCCGCCCGGCCCGGGCCGCGCCGCGGCGCCGGCCCGAACGCACCGGCGGCGTCGGCCTGGTGGAAGAGTTCGGTCGCGCACGGCTCGCACAGCGCGGTGAGGCTGCGTCCGCCGGGCGTCGAGACGATCGCTTGGACGGCCGCCGGTCGCTGCCCGCAGTTGGAGCAGGTGGGCGGCGTAGGCTCGTTGAAATTCTGTGGATCGACCATGTTCCCTCGTTGTTAAGCTCAGTCGGTACAGCAGAGATTGTAGTTGCTTGGACAACGATAGGTGATGTCCGTTTCCGGACCTCCCAACGGTGACTGCCGGCTGAGCAAGGGGTGGCGGCGGCGATCCGCGCCGCCGCCCCTGTTGAGCGTGGGCTATCCGTTGCGCAGATTGCCCACGGCGGGCACGCCGCCGGCCCGCTCGAGCATCGCGGCCATGTGCATGAGGTTGAAGCTCATGATGGCCGTGTTGCGTCGGGTGAAGTCGTTCTCCGGGCCGCCCGAGTCGGGATCCAGGTAGGAGGGGCCCGGCCCGATCGCGCCGATCCATCCAGCGTCGGCCTGGGGCGGGATCGTGTAGCCCAGGTGTTGGAGGCTGTAGAGGATGTTCATGGCGCAGTGCTTGACGCCGTCCTCGTTGCCGGTCACCAGGCATCCACCCACGCGGCCGTAGTAGATCGACTGGCCGGCCTCGTTGAGCAGGTGGGAGTTGGCGTAGAGCCGCTCTATGACCCGCTTCATCACCGAGCTGTTGTCGCCCAGCCAGATCGGGCCGCAGAGGACGAGGATGTGCGCGTGCAGGACCCGCTGGAAGAGCTGCGGCCACTCGTCGCTGTCCGCGCCGTGCTCGGTCATGTCGGGCATGACTCCCGTGGCGATGTCGTGGTCCATCGCGCGCAGGACCTCGACACTGACGCCGCGCCCGCGCATGAGCTCCGCGCTGCGCTCGATCAGGCCCTCGGTGTGGCTGAGCTGCGGCGAGCGCTTCAGCGTGCAGTTGACGAAGAGCGCGCGCAGGTCGTGGTGACGGGGCTGGTCGGTCATCGGGGCATTGTCGCGTCCACATCGGGCTGGCGGCCACCACGGGTGGTGTCCGCGGCCTCAGCCCTCCTCCCCGGGCACGCCCGGGATCATCCCGTTGCGAAAGGCGTCGACGAACAGGCGGTGGTCGTCGCGGGTGAGGGCGCCGTAGCCGGCCGCGAACTCGGCGAGGTCGCTCGCGAAGGCCTCGTCCTCGTCGCCCACAGCGGCGACGATCGCGTCCTCGGTCTGGAAGGGCACGATGGTGTGGTCGCTGTCGGTGTCGGCCACGCAGTGCACCTTCGCCGTCGCCTGGCCCAGGTACTCGAGCAGCGGAAGGATCTCGTCGGGCTCGCTGACCCCGTCCCAGTCCAGGTCGGCTTCGTAGGGCGAGATCTCCTTGACCACCTGGCCGCGGCCGTCGAGCTCGCACCACCCCAGCCACGGGTCCGCATGGGCCTGCAGCGCGCGCTGGGAGACCGCGGTGCGGTGGCCGGAGTGCTCGAAGGCGCTGCGCAGCTCCTCGTCGTCGACCACGCGCGAGGGCGCCGCGGTCCCCGCCTGCTTCATGGACAGCACGATGTCGTTCTCCAGCGCCTGTGTGCGGCCCTCGACGAGCAGGCTGTACATCGGCAGGCCCGCGCTGCCGATGCCCATCCCGCTCTTGCCCACGACGTCCTTGATCGTGTACGAGACGCTCTCCTG
>JBBJOB010000220.1:0-3755 GCA_037721455.1 Solirubrobacteraceae bacterium
GATCTCGATGACCTGCAGGGCCCACGGCTCGTAGCTGCCACCGGGGCCGCTGGCGCGGTACTGGCCGAAGGCCGGCGAGCCGTTGGCCGCCACCGGCACGAGGCGCGAGCCGCGGCAGTGCTCTCCCGGCCCCAGCATCCAGCGGACGATCTCGGCCGGCCCGCGCAGCCACAGGTCGTAGGGGGGCATGGACAGCGTCGCGTCCTCGTGCAGCACCGCGACGAGCGAGTCCATGTCGAACTGCTCGAAGGCCTCGACGTAGCGGTCCAGGAGGTTCCGCTGCGCGGCGTCCAGCGGCGCGACCTGGTCGGTGACGGTGAGGCCGCTCGTCGCGAGCGCCGCTCGCGCCCGCTGCAGCGCGCTGTTGACCGACGCGACGCTGGTCTCGAGGAGCTCCGCGGCCTCCGCGGCCTTCCAGCGCAGGACCTCGCAGAGGATGAGCACGGCCCGCTGGCGGGGCGGGAGGTGCTGCACGGCGGCGACGAAGGCCAGGCGCAGGGTCTCGCGGGCCACGGCCAGCTCGGCCGGATCGCCCTCCTCCTCGACGGCGCGGGCGTCGGGGATCGGCTCGATCCAGGTCGCCTCGGGAAGGCTGGTGAGCGGGCCGGCGATCGTGCCCGCGGGCCCGAGCTCCATCGGCCGCGCCCGGCGCTGGCGCCCGTCGAGCAGATCCAGGCAGACGTTGGTCGCGATGCGGTAGAGCCACGACTTGAGTGCCGCGCGACCCTCGAAGCGGTCGTGGCTGCGCCAGGCCCGCAGCATCGTCTCCTGCACCGCGTCCTCGGCCTCGAAGGCCGAGCCGAGCATCCGGTAGCAGTAGCCGGTCAGCTCCCGGCGGTGCTGCTCGAGGCGCTGCTCGAGCTCACCCGACCCCCGCTGCGCGATGCTCGCGGACACCCGGGCATCGTACGCGATGGGTGGGCGGGTCGCCACGAGAAGTCCTAAGCTGCTCCGATGGCCACCGATCACGCCACCGTCGCCGAGGAGGAGTACCTCCAGACCCTGCTGTGGCTGCAGGAGGCCCAGCTCCAGCTCACCGGAGCCAACGTCGCCCGGGCCATGCGCCTCTCAGCGCCCACCGTGCACGAGATGGTCGGCCGCCTGGAGCGCGACGGCTACATAACCCGGGCGGCCGACAAGCAGATCAGCTTCACCGAGTCGGGCCTCGAGCACGCGGAGGGCGTGGTGCGCCGCCACCGACTCATCGAGCGCTTCCTCACCGACGTGCTGAACATCCCGTGGGACGAGGTCCACGAGGAGGCCGAGCGCCTCGAGCACGCGATGTCCCCCGTGCTGGAGGAGCGCATGCTCGCCGCCATCGGCGACGCCAAGACGTGCCCCCACGGCCACCCCATCGCTGCCGGCCAGCGCCGCGAGGGCGTTCCGCTGGCCGACGTGGAGATCGGCGCCGCGGTCACCGTCCTGCGCTTCGAGAACGAGGCCGAGGATCTGCTGCACTACCTCAAGGCATCGGGCCTTGAGCCCGGGCTGAGCGGCCGCGTGGCGCAGCCCGACGACGACGAGCACGTCACCGTCGAGGCCGCCGGCGGCGAGCGCTGCACCGTCACCCGCTCGGTGGGCGAGACCGTCGCCGTGCGCGCCGACCCCTCCCCGCCCGCCCGCACCGCTCTGCCCGAGCAGCTCGTGCTCGGGAAAGAGCGATACGGTCGCTAGATGGCCGACACCATCTCCTTTGCCCGCGGCGCGCCGTCGCTGGACATCGTCGACGTGGCCGGGCTCAAGGAAGCCGCACAGCGTGCGTTCGAACGCGATCCGGGTGGGCTGACGGCCTACGGGACGTCGGTGGGCTACGTGCCGCTGCGGGAGTGGATCGCGCAGCGCCACGGGGTGGAGATCGCCAACGTGCTGGTGACCAACGGGTCGATGCAGGCCGACGCGTTCCTGTTCGACACGCTGGTGAAGGAGGGCGACGCGGTCGTGGTGGAGCGCCCGACCTACGACCGCACGCTGCTGGGCCTGCGCGAGCGCGGCGCGGACATCCACATGGTCGAGCTGCAGCCCGACGGCATCGACGTCGCCGCCCTGCGCCGCCTGCTCGAGGACGACGGCGTGCGCCCCGCCCTCGCCCACGTCATCCCCAACTTCCAGAACCCGGCGGGATACACGCTGTCGCGCGACAAGCGGGAGGCGCTGCTCCAGCTCGCCGGCGGACACGACTTCGTGATCTTCGAGGACGACCCGTACGTCGCGCTGCGCTTCCGGGGCGACACGCTGCCCACCATGCTCTCGATGGACCACACGGGCGAGCGCGTGGTGTACGCCTCGTCGTTCTCCAAGACCGTGTGCCCGGGCATCCGCGTCGGCTACCTCGTCGGGCCCGCCGAGATCATCAAGCAGGTCCAGCGGCAGGCCACCAACACCTACATCTCCCCGAACATGGTCGCCCAGGGAATCGTGTACGAGTTCTGCGTCAGCGGCGCGATCGACCGCTCGATCGCCACCGTCAAGGACGCGCTGGAGCGCCGCGTGGACGCGCTGGCGCAGTCGCTGGCTGAGCACCTGCCCGAGGCCCGCTTCGTCGCGCCCGACGGCGGCTACTTCATGTGGGTCGAGTTACCGGAGGGCACCAACGTCGACGCCATGTTCCACGCCGCCAACGACCGCGACGTCGCCTTCGTGCGCGGCACCGACTTCCTCCTGGAGGGCGGCGAGAACACCCTGCGCCTGGCCTACTCCGGCGTGACCGAGCAGCGCATCGACGAGGGCGTGCGCCGCCTGGCCGACGCGTACCGGGCCGTCGCGGGCTGAGCTGCGCTCAGGCACGCTCGCCGCACGGCCCGGCGAGCGCGGACCGGCTCATTGGCTGCCGCCGCCCACCCAAGCAGCCCCGTGTGTCTGAGCTCAGCTCCGCGGAAGGACGTGGGGGCCCCAGCTCAGCTCAGGTGATGCCCCGCTCCCGCTCGCCCGCGCTGCGCGCGGACGTGAAGTCGAGGATCTGGCCCGCGATGAGGTCGATCGAGGCCAGGATGGGGGGGTCGGTGACGTCCAGTCCGTCCTCGACGTTGAGCGCGAGCCCGAACGGCGTCGGCCAGCCGCGCAGCGCGTGGACGATCTGGCGCAGGGCGACGAGCGAGTTGACGGCGCCCTGCCAGCCCTGTGCGGTGGCGATGCAGCCGACGGGCCGCCCGTCGACGTAGGGGCGCTCGTCGTCGGCCAGCTCCTCGAGGTAGTCCAGGACGTTCTTGACCAGCCCGGAGATGCTGCCGTGGTAACCCGGCGAGCCGATGACGAGGGCGTCGGCGCGGCGCACGTCCTCGACGATGGCCCGGCCGGCCTCCGTGTGGCGGGGCGTGCGCTCGTAGGGGGGCAGCAGCAGCGCGTCGCCGGTGTGCAGCGCGGTGCGCGCGCCGCCGCGCTCCAGCGCCCGAAGGGTGGCGGTCACCAGCGCCTCGGTCGACGAGCCCTGGCGGGTCGATCCGCCGATCCCCACGACGAAGGGCACGTCGGCCACGCGGCTCGCCTCCCGGTCAGCCGCCGAGGATCTCGACCGCGATCTCGGCGACCTCGGTGGGCGTGCGCCCGACGCGCACGCCCTTGTCCTCCAAGGCCTCGATCTTGGCCGCGGCGCTGCCGCTCGACCCGGAGACGATGGCGCCCGCGTGGCCCATCGTCTTGCCCGGCGGCGCGGTGACGCCGGCGATGTAGCCGACGACCGGCTTGCTCACGCTGGCCGCGATGTACTCCGCGGCCTCCTCCTCGGCCGAGCCGCCGATCTCGCCGCTCATGACGATGAG
>JBBJOB010000221.1:0-3735 GCA_037721455.1 Solirubrobacteraceae bacterium
ACCGCGCCGGTGGTCTCGCCGAGGGTCACCTCGAGCGGCGCCGGCTGGGTCGGGCTGGGCGCGAGCAGCGCCTGGGACACATAGCCGTCGGCCACGCCGCTGTAGGACGGTCCTGTCGTCTGTGCGACGACGCCCACGGGCAGCAGCACGGCCAGCACCAGCAGGCTGAGCGATAGCGCGAGTCCAGCGCGACGACGCAGTCCCGAACGGACTCCTCGCACGACACGCGACGTGATTCCTGCCTGCACCCCTACCTCCTCCGCTTGATCTGAGTGCGTGTTCTATCACTCCCGGCCGCTGGATGGAGCGGTTGCCCGCCAGACGTCCAGGTCTGGGGCTCGCGGACGACGCCCAGCGGCTTGACGCCAACCTCACGAGCGGGGTAGTCCGGGGGGCCCGCGAGCCTCGGTCCGTGGTGTCGAGGATGAGGCGGGTCGTCTCCTCGGGCGCGTCCCGTGGGGGAAGTGTCCCAAGGCGCGCGTCGTGGAATCGCTCCCGCGCGCGGGCCTGGCGGGGCAGGGAGACCGTCGGTAGGCGCTACCCGTTGCGCCACGTGCCGACGCCCGGACGGCGATGGTGGAAGGGTGAGGGCCGTGCCACCCCACGAGGGCGAGGATCTGCGCGAGATCCATCTGCAGGCCCTGCTCCTGGATGCGGTCGACGCGGCGATCATCGCCACCGACCTCGACGCGGTGGTGACCCACTGGAGCAGGGGCGCGCAGCGGCTCTACGGCTGGTCACGCGAGGAGGCCGTCGGGCGCTGCGTCATGGAGTTGACCGTGCCCGAGAGCGACCGCGCACGGGCACGCTCCACGCTGGTCGGCATGCTTCCCACCGGCTACTGGGAGGGCGAGCTCGAGGTGTGTCGACGAGACGGCTCGACCTTCCCCGCCTACGTTCGCAACGCGCTGTTCTGTGGCCTCGACGGCGAGCGGGCCGGCGTCGTGGGCGTCTCGGTGGACATAAGCCGGCGCGTGGAGACCGATTGGCGGCGGCGCGCCGCGCGCGACTACATGCGCGCGGTGACCGACAGCATCGGCGACGGCCTGTTCACGCTGGACACGGCCGGGCGGCTGATCTACCTCAACCCTGCCGGCGAGAGGCTCCTGGGCCGGCGGAACGACGAGCTGGTCGGTCAGCTCATGCACGACGTGATCGGCACCCGCGAGGACGTCCTGCGCCACCGCGACGGCAGAGAGCTGGCGGTCGAGATGACCTCGTCGGACTTCGAGACCGAGGACGGGGTGCAAGGGCGCGTCGTCGTGTTCCGCGACGTGACCGAGCGCCGGGAGCGCGAGCGCCGGCTCGAGGAGCAGCTCGAGACCCTGGCCTGGGCGAGGCGCCTGCGCGACGCCCTGGCCGACGACCGCCTCGTGCTGCACGCCCAACCCATTGTCGATGTGCGCACCGGGGCCGTCGCGGCGCACGAGCTGCTGGTGCGCATGGTCGACGGGGACGGCGGGCTCATCCCGCCCGGGAGCTTCCTGCCCGCCGCGGAGGAGTGCGGCCTGGTGCTCGAGCTCGACCGCTGGGTCATCAGCCGCGCCGCGGAACTGGCCGGCGACGGCCACCCCGTCCACGTCAACCTCTCGGCCCACTCGGTCGCCGCGGCCGGGATCGCCGACCACTTCCACGCCGAGGCCCGGCGCGCGAGCGCCGACCCGTCGAACATGATCGTCGAGCTCACCGAGACCGTCCTGCTGCGTCAGGGCCCAGCCACCGGCGCGTTCTTCGAGGGGCTCAAGGCGACGGGCTGCCGGCTGGCTCTCGATGATTTCGGAACGGGGTACGGCGGCTTCTCCTACCTCAAGCGCCTGCCCGTGGACTTCCTCAAGATCGACATCGAGTTCGTGGCCGATCTCGTCGACGACGAGGGCAGCCGGCAGGTCGTGCGCGCCGTGGTCGGCCTGGCGCACGGCTTCGGGCAGCGCACCGTGGCCGAGGGCGTCGAGGACGAGCCCACGCTGGCGCTGCTCGGCCACCTGGGCGTCGACCTGGCGCAGGGCTACGGGATCGCGCGCCCAGCTCCGGTCGCTGAGGTGCTGGGCGCGGGCTGAGCTGCTGAGCGTGTCTGTCCCCGGGCGCCCGCGGGCGGCGAGGTTCGCCATCCGCGTCTGCGGGGGAACCTCGCGCCATGGAACCCCACAGCTCTCCCCTCCGCCCGCTCCTGGAGCGCCTCGAGTCCCTCGCCGCCCTCGACGCCCCGGGCCAGGCCATCGGCGCGAAGGTCCGCGGCCTGCTGTCACCCGGCGCTGCGAAGGACGCGCTCAGCGGCACGTGGATCGGCCATGCGCTGCACCCGCTGCTGACCGACGTGGTCATCGGCTCGTGGGTCAGCGCGTCGCTGCTCGACGTGCTCGGCGGGGACGACGACGGGACCGCCGCCCAGCGGCTGATCGCGGTGGGCATCGCCGCCTACCCGCCCACCGCCCTCACCGGCCTCAGCGACTGGGCCGACAGCGAACCCGCCGACGAGCGGGTGCGACGGATCGGCCTCATCCACGCCGCCACCAACGCCGCCGCCCTGGGGCTGTACGCGGCCTCGCTGGCCGCGCGCCGGCGCGGGGACCACGGACGCGGCAGGCTCCTGGGCCTCGCCGGCGGTGCGACGCTCGGGGCCGGCGGCTACCTGGGAGCCCACATGTCCTTCGCCCAGGGCGTGGGCCCCAACCAGACGGCCTTCGACGAGGGGCCTGCCGACTGGACGGGCGCGGGGATGGCGGCCGACCTGCCCGCCGGCACGCCCGCGCGCGTGGTCGTCGACGAGACGCCCGTGCTGCTGCTGCGCCGGGGCGAGACGGTGTACGCGCTGCACGACCGCTGCTCGCACCGCGGGTGCTCCCTGAGCGCCCAGGGCGAGATCTCCGGGGATACGATCACCTGTCAATGCCACGGCTCGCAGTTCGCCCTGCGCGACGGCGCACTGCGCCGCGGCCCGGCCACCACCGATCAGCCCGCCTACGAGGTACGCCAGAGCGACGGCCGGGTCGAGGTGCGCCTGCCGCCGCGGAGCTGAGTGCCCTTGGCCACGCAGCTCGTCGGAGGGCGGGTGGCGCGACACGCTGCTCATGGAGCTGGTCGCCGCCGGGTGACGCGGCCGCGCCTCCGCCCCGCCGCTTTACGTACCGACGTCGTCCTCAGGGGCAGGGCTCCCGGTCTGGCCCGGATTCTGGTCCTCGCCGGTGATGGGGCTCGGATCGGTCTTGCTGGTCTCGGGCGGGTCGCCCTCGGCCGTGGTGCGGGTGGGTTCGGGCTGCTGCCGCTCAGCCTCTTCCTTCGCGCTTCGGTCCGTACGTGGCTCGGTGCCTTCAGACATCGTCTCCACCTCCCGGTGGTCGCGCCGCTCGTGTGCGGCTATCACTTCGCTGCTACCCGACGTTGGCCACACACACACGCGCCGAGAGCCGCGGATCGCGTAGAGGACGGGCAAAGCGAGCGGCGCGTGGCGGCCGACCGGCTCAGATGGCGAGCAACTCCACGTCGCGACCCTCGGCCAGCGCGGCGACGCCGGCGTCGAACGTCACCAGATGGGTGTCCTCGCGCCGCGCGAGGGTCAGTAGCTGCGCATCGGTCACCTGGCGGTGGCCGACGAGTGGCGGTACATCGGGGTCGGTGAGGGAGACGTCGTTGGCCAGGAAGCGGTGATCGCCGACGGCACGGAGCGCCGCGAGGACGCCACGGGCGGCTTCGACGGCGATGAAGCTCGGGAGCACCTTCGGATTGGAGGACACGCGC
>JBBJOB010000222.1:0-3730 GCA_037721455.1 Solirubrobacteraceae bacterium
CGTTGTGGTTCAGGCGTACCTCCGCTCGCGGTGGTAGGCCACGATCCGGTCGAGGTCGAAACCCAGCGGAAGCTCCAGGTCGTTGGCGGCCAGGGTCGCCTCGTCGGCCAGCACCTCGTCGCAGGGCCCGTCGGCCACGACCCGTCCGCCCGACAGGACGACCGCGCGCTCGCAGAGCTGGGCGGCCAGTGGCAGGTCGTGCGTCGTCACGAGCATGGTCTGGTCGAAGGAGGCGAGGATCTCCACGAGCTCCCGGCGCGAGCGCGGATCCAGGCTTGCCGACGGCTCGTCGAGCACCAGCAGCTCGGGGTGCATGGCCAGCACGGTGGCGATGGCGGCGCGTCGGCGCTCCCCCATCGACAGCTCGTGTGGCCCGCGCTGGGCGCGGTTCACCATGCGCACCGCGGCCAGCGCATCGCGTACCCGTAAGCCCACCTCGGTCCTGTCGAGTCCGAGGTTGAGCGGGCCGAAGGCCACGTCCTCCTCGATGGTGGGCATGAAGAGCTGGTCGTCGGGGTCCTGGAAGACCAGGCCGACCCGGGCGCGCAGCTCGTGCAGCACGCCCTTGCCCACCTCCAGGCCGGCGACCTCGAGCGCGCCCTCCCCGGTCAGCAGCCCGTTGAGGTGGAGCATGAACGTCGTCTTGCCCGCACCGTTGGGCCCCAGCAGCGCCACCCGCTCGCCGCGGTTGACGGTGAGGTCGATCCCGTCCAGCGCGTAGCGCCCGCCGGGGTAGCGGTAGCGCAGCCCCCGCGCGTGGATCGTGGCGCTCACGAGGCCACCGCGGTCCACAGTCGCAGCGCCAGCAGCGGGCCGGCGACGCAGGCGACGAAGGCGACGTCGGCCCGCGCCAGGCGCAGCGGCTCGTCGTGGGGCATCGTCCCGGTGTAGCCGCGCGCGAGCATCGCACGGTGAACGCGCTCCCCGCGCGCGTGGGCGCGCAGGAGGAACGCCCCCGTGATCCTGCCGAGCGCTCCGGCCCGCAGTGCGCTGCGCGGCCGGTAGCAGCGCGCCCGGGCGGACGCGCGCATGCGCAGCAGCTCGTCGGCCAGGACGAACAGGTAGCGGTGCATCAGGCTTGCGATGAGGACGAGCACGCGCGGCATGCGCAAGCGCTCGAGCCCGCGCAGGACGGCGGGGAAAGAGGTCGTCGCTGCCAGCAACACGGCGGCCAGCGTGCCGATGGCCGCCTTGGCCGACACCTCGCCGAAGGTCGTCAGCCCCGCCTCCGAGACGGTCAGGAAGCCGATCTCCCAGGTCCTCCCGCCCTCGCGCAGGAACGGCACGAACACCGCGACGACCAGGATCAGCGGCAGGATGACCAGGCCGCGGCGCCAGAGCGTTGCCGGCGAGACCCGGGCCACCGCCGCCACGGCCGCGAGCATCACCGCGCAGGCCACGAAAACCGGCCAGCCCTCGAGGGAGGCCGACACCGCGATCAACGTGACGGCGAACAGGCCGACGACCTTGGCCCGGGGATCGAGCGCATGGACCGCGCTGCTCGGGTCTCCGGCAACGCCGACCAGCCCGGGGCGGTGGGCGCCTCCCACTGGTAGTAGCCCACCCCTCGTCAGGCCGGGTGGCCCGACGGCGGTCCCCGTCGCAGGACCCGCGCGAGCCCGAAGCCCAGCGCGAAGAGACCCAGCGTCCCGGTGAAGCCGGCGAGCCCGGTGGCCAAGCGTTCGTTCTCCACGCCCGGGAACGCGTAGCCGGCCACCGGCGCGCCGTCCTCCTGGTAGGCCCCCGGGGCCTCGGCCCCAGCGAAGCCCTTGTCCTCGGCCACTTTGTTGAGCCCGTCGGGCGACGACGAGGCGAAGGGGGAGACCGCGGTGGCCAACCCGATGGCAACCGCGAGAGCCACGACGACGAACAGCTTGAGCGGGATGGTGCGCATGTGTTCAGGCCTCCTGCACGCGGCCGACCACGGGCTCGGCTTCGGTGGTGGGTCGGAAGAACAGCAGATCGGGTCGCGAGGCCAACACCGCGCTGACCGCCGCGACGGTGATCACGGCCTCGCCGATGCCGATCAGGGCGTGCACGCCGAGCATCGCGCCCAGCGCCGTTCCCAGTGGCACGGTGCCGGAGATGCCCAGCAGGATCGCCGTTGCCGCCGCTCCCAGCATCACCGCGCCCCAGGAGACGGCGGCCACCAGGCCCAGGAAGACGGGCCGGGTCATACGGACGGCGCGCTGCGCCCATCCGAACACGAAACCCGCGAGCAGCGCCCCGAGGATGCCCATCACGATGATGTTGGCCCCCAGCGCCGTGATGCCACCGTCGGCGAACAGGAACGCCTGCGCGCCCAGCACGACGACCATGACCAGGCACGCCAGCCACGGGCCCAGCAGCACGGCGACCAGCGCGGCGCCCATGAGGTGCCCGCTCGTCCCGCCGGCGACGGGGAAGTTGAGCATCTGGACGGCGAAGACGAACGCCGCCAGCACGCCGAGCAGGGGCACGCGCTCGTCGTCGAGCTGGCGGTCGGCCACCCGCAGCGCGTAGGCCACGACGGCGATGGCGGGCAACCAGGCTGCGAGCGCCACCCCGATGCTCAGGAAGCCGTCCGGGATGTGAAGGGCGACCGGCATGGGTCACTCCTCCTCGTGGCAGCCGGCGCACATGCCGACGATCGGGAAGTGGGTGAACTCGGCCTCGTAGCGCAGGTCGCGGCGCAGCACCGCGCGGATCTCGTCCAGCGTGTGGCGCTCGAGCACGCGGACCTCGCCGCACGAGTCGCAGACCAGGAACTCGCGGGCGTCCCCGGCGCGCACGTAGCGTCCGGGGCCGTGGCCCATGTGGAAGTGGCGGACCAGGCCGACCTTCTCGAGTGTCTCGAGGTTGCGGTAGACCGACGCGGGGTCGGACCGGGGCAGCCGTCCACCCAGCCCGCCGGCGACCTCCTCGGCAGAGATCGGGCCATCGGCCGCGTAGATGGCCTCGAGCACCAGCCGCCGGGCGGCCGAGACCCGCAGCCCCCGCGCGCGCAGCGCTCCGATGGCGTCCTCCAGGTTGGGGGCTTCGAGCCGCGGCCCGGCGTGGGAGACCGGCATGCGGCGATACTAGCTCTCTGTTGCAAGTCTTTGCAACTACGACCGCATGGCCGTGACAGGGCCAACCGCGGCCGAGCGCTAAGATAATCTCTGTACGGCCGGAAATCGATCCGGCATCAGCAGTGTTCAGCGCCCGCAGTCGTCGCCTCACAGCACCTCCGCGATCGCCGCACGCAATTTCTGGAGGTAGTTCGCATGGCAACCGGAACCGTCAAGTGGTTCAGCGATGACAAGGGCTTCGGCTTCATCACGCCCGACGACTCGGGCAAGGATCTGTTCGTCCATCACACCGGCATCGCCGGCGATGGCTTTCGCTCCCTCGCCGAGGGCGCGCGCGTGACCTTCGACGCCGAGGCCGGCGACAAGGGCCCCAAGGCCGTCAACGTCACCCTGGCCTGATCGCGATGGCCGCTCCCACCACACGTGAACGTGCCGAGGCCAAGCGCCTGGCGAAGCTCGAGGAACTCGACGAGCAGGTGCGCAGCGGCTCCCTCGTGGTGCGTCAGATGACGCCCGAGGAGCTGGCCCGGTTCGGGCCGCGCCGTCCGCAGGCCCCGCGCCGCCGGCGCTTCTAGCTGTCGCGCACAGCGACGCCCCGCCACGGCGGGGCGTCGCCGGCACGGATCCACCCATCCGCCGGCGCGGCGGGGGTGGGGAGGATCGCGCAGGAGGCGGCCAGG
>JBBJOB010000223.1:0-3716 GCA_037721455.1 Solirubrobacteraceae bacterium
TCAGCCCTCGCAGGAACTGATCGCCGTCGCCGTCCTCGCAGAGGATGATCCCGCCGGCCGGGCTGACCGTGATGTTGTCGGGGGCGTCGAGCTGCTCGGCGCTGCGCGACTCGAACAGCAGGATGAGCTGACCGCCCGAGTTGCCACGCGGACGGTACTGCCAGACCTGCCCGAGCTCTTTCTCGCCGCCGCTGGTGGAGTTGAAGAACACGCTGCCGTCGCCGAACCAGCAGCCCTCCAGGCGCGCGAACGTAGCGCCGCCCTCCTCCTGGCCCTGCTCGTAGACGGCGAGCGGGTTGGTCTCGGCCGCTGCGGGGTCGGGGTCCTCGATGTCCACCCAGCGCACCGGCAGCGGCTTGCCGACGCGCTGGCCGGTCCGCGTGTCGTAGTTGGGCCGCCCCTTGATGGCCAGCATCTGCAGCCTGCCGGCCGTGAGGTCCCCCTCACTGTCGGGGATGAAGCGGTAGAAGCCCGACTCGCGGCGATCCTCGGTCTCGAAGACGATCCCGGTCCGGGGGTCGACGGCCACCGCCTCGTGCACGAAGCGGCCCATGGCCTTCAGCGGGACCGCCTCGACCTCGTCCTCGGCGCTCGCGGGGACCTCGAAGTTGTAGCCGTGATCCTTGGCGAACCCCTGGGTCTCGCCGGCCGTGGTCTCCTCGCATGTGATCCAAGAGCCCTGCGGCGTGGGGCCGCCGGCGCAGTTGACGATCGTGCCGTTGAGGCTGATGAAGTCCTTCACCAGCTCGCGGTCACCGTCGGGCCGGACCTCCAGCGACGTGGTGGAGCCGCCGCCGCGCTCGTCGTAGGCGGTGGAGGGGTCGCCCTTGACGATGGAGTTCGCGGCCGTGTCGCGATCCTCGTGGTTGCGGATCAGGCGCACGTTGCCGTTGGGCAGGTCGAAGGCGGCCATGCCGTCGTGGGCCTTGGGCGTCGGGTTACCGTCGGACATGATGCTGCCCTCAACGCCGAACTTGACGTAGGTGAAGCCGGCGGGCAACGCCAGCTCGGGGCCGGCGGGCTGGAGCGGCCCGTAGCCGCCGTCGCCCTTCCCTGCCCGGCCGCGGTTTCCGGGAGCGGCGTACGCGTTGCGGGACATCAGGGCCTGGGCGGCGGACGTGCTGACGGCAGCGCCGCCTGCGACGGCCGCACCGCGGCCCAGCAGGCCGCGTCGGGAGATGGTACTCATAGAGGCGTTCCTCCGTTTGCAGTTCACTGGGGGACGAGGCATGGTTGCCCGCAGGCGCTGCCCTACTTGTGAACGAGGAGTGACCCAGATGTCATCGTCCTGAGAAGCCCGTCTGGCCCGATCCTGCACGCGACCATTCAGGAACCCGCGCGCCGGTGTCGAACAGGCCGCGCATGGCATCTCAATCGTCTGCCGCGCGCTCCGTGCCGGAGCCTGCCGGCCCCTCCAACGACCTGCAGGCCACCGGCGCCGGCCTGCGCAGGGTCGAGTTCCCCACCGGCGTGTGGGGCTACGAGCGCCACGCGGTGGACGCCTACGTCGCTCGTGTGGGCGGCTTCGTCGACGAGGCGGTGACCCTGCGCCGGCCCGACGGCGCCGTGCGCGACGCGCTGGCCCGTGTGGGCGAGGAGACCAGCGCGGTGCTCCAGCGTGCCACCGAGGTGGCGGAGGACATCACCGCCCGGTCCCAGACGCAGGCCGACGACCGCCTGGCCCGCGCCGAGCGCGAGGCAACGGCGATCAAGGAGGCCGCCGAGGCCCAGGCCCGCGAGCTGGACGCCGAGATCGAGCACCTGTGGCGCGAGCGTGTGCGGCTGCTGGGCGAGATGGAGCGCATCGCCGAGGAGCTGGCCGCACTGGCCAAGGACGCCGACCGGCGCTTCCCCACACCCGACGGGCGCGCGGTCGTGAGCGAGGATCCGACCGTGGAGCACCAGGGTGAGGCGACAGGCCGCGCGGCGGTTGTCCCCGTCCCCGCACCGAACGAGGACGCCACACTCGCTTACGACACCGGCCCGGACGACGAGGCCGACTTCGATGTCGAGGACCTCCACGACGACGACGACTTCGACGACGAGGACCTCGCGCTGGGGGAGGACGACGAGGACGGCGGTGGCGACACGGGAAGCACCGTGCGATACGAGGTCCCCGGGTCCGCCGAGCTGCAGATCACCCGCGTCCTGCCCAGGGCGGGTGGGCACGTAGTCCCGCGCCACTGAGCGAGGGAGGCGGCAGCGGGTGCGCCCCCGACGGGCGCGCCCCGGAAGGCGACGGGCGACCCAGGCACGGAGGGGTGCGCGCCCTGTGCGGCCCTCACCCCACGTCGCCGCAGGCCTGGCGGGTCGACTCGCCGGCCGCCGCGAGCTTGAGGACCTCGCGGGCCATGACCATGCGGTGCACCTCGCTCGCGCCGTCGTAGATCCGCGCCGCGCGGGCGTCGGCGTAGATCCCGGCGATGGGCAGGTCCATCGCGATGCCGGCCGCCCCGTGCATCTGCACCGCGCGGTCGGCGATGCGCCCGAAGGCCTCGGATACGAAGGTCTTGGTCATCGCGACCTCCTGGCGGTGGGGCATCCCGTGCTCGACCTTCCAGGCGGTGTGCAGGACCATCAGCCGGCTTGCGTAGAGGTCCATCGCGCTGTCGGCGAGCATGAACTGCAGGCCCTGGTGACGAGCCAGCTCCTTGCCGAAGGCCTTGCGCTCCAGCAGCCGCTTCGCGCTGAGGTCCAGCGCCCGCTGGGCCACCCCGATCCAGCGCATCGCGTGGGCCAGGCGCCCACCGGCCAGCCGGCGCTGGGCGATGGCGAAGCCCTCCCCCTCTCCCCCCAGCAGGTTGCCCGCCGGCACGCGGACGTCCTCCAGCGCGATCTCGGGGTGGCCGCCGGGCGCGTGGGACCCCAGCCACTGCGGGTGACGAACGATCCGCCAGCCGGGCGTGTCGGTCGGGACGATGATCAGCGAGTAATTGCGATGGCCCTTGGTCTCGTCGTCGTCGGTCTTGGCCACGACGATGGCGAACGCGGCCCCGTCGGCGCCGCTGATGCACCACTTGCGACCGTTGAGGACCCAGTCGTCGCCGTCGCGCACCGCGGTGGTCTGGAGGTTGGTCGGGTCCGAGCTGGCCACGTCGGGCTCGGTCATGGCGAAGCAGGACCGGATGCGCCCCTGCGCCAGGGGGCGCAGCCAGGTCTCCAGCTGCTGCTCGTCGCCGGCGATCAGCAGCGTGTGCATGTTGCCCTCGTCGGGGGCCATCGCGTTGAGGCCCAGCGAGGCCAGCGGGCTGGCGCCGCACTCCTGGGAGATGAGCGCCATGCCCAGCACGCCGACGCCCAGGCCGCCCCACTCCTCGGGCAGGTGGGGCGTGTAGATGCCGCGCTCGCGGGCGCGGTCGCGCAGCGCCTCCACGACATCCCAGGAGGCCAGCACGTCGGCGGGGTCGGCCACGCGCTCCTCGGCGGGCAGGGCGTCCTGGGCCACGAAGGCGCGCACACGCTCGAGGATCGGCTGCAGGCGGGGCGGGATGCTGAAGTCCAGGCCGGCGGGCGCGGTGGTGGTCATGAGCGATGCTCCTCTGGGTCGGGCGCGCGGTGCGTCCCATTGTCCGTCAGCGCGAGGCGCGGCGTACCCTCCCCTCGCGTGCTCGTGAACCACAAGACCTGGCAGGCGCTGTCCACCATCGCCCTGGTGGCGTTCATCGTCGCCCTGGTGGCCACGAGCCCGATCGCAGGTTGGGGCTGGTGGGCGCTAG
>JBBJOB010000224.1:0-3713 GCA_037721455.1 Solirubrobacteraceae bacterium
CAATGGGTCGACGCGCTCCAGCCCCCGTACGCCGTCGAGGGCGCGGTCGGCACTTACGATCGCGTCGATGCCACCGTTCAGGGCAGCGGCGGCGTAGACCGCATCGAGCGGGTCGAGCCGGTCGTGGCCCGCGTAGAGGTCGAGGGCTGCGGTGAGGTCAGACCGGGTCCCCTCGTGCAGGATGAGCGCGGCCGCAAGCGACCCCCAGCTCATCCGATTGCAGATCTTGTACGGGCCGATCCGCCAGCGCGCGTCGCATCGCTACTCAATGCCTTCGGCGGTCTGCCTCGCCATGCTCCCTCTCGCGGCCCTCGGGCCATGGGACCCCAGACGGCTATGTCGACGCTCGCCTTCTCACGTTTCATGCAAGAGCCGCAGACCAAGCTCACGCCGCCTCTACGCCAGACACCACCTAGCCAGCACACGGGCACCCGCCAAGCTCATCCCAAGGACAATCCAAGGACCCCCGGATTCGATGTCAACCAAGCCTTTCGACGCCTCAACAGCGACACCCCACCACGCCACACACCACGACCAGACGATCCTGGAACGTCTCCCGGTCCCCACCTCACACGCTCACGCCGCGCCTTCTCCCTGTCGCTCACCACGACGGTCTTCAACCAACGCAGCACAGGATGGTTTAGCGCCCGCCCCCCAACGCCCCACGCTGAAGGGCCAACAAGCCTCCATCTCTTGCACAACACCGCCTTCAAAAGTCTCCTACATCAACTCCTCCTCAAACGTTCGTGACACACTGAATCCAGGCTCAGGTGAACTCCTCCTCGATGACCCGGATCGCGCGGGGGCGTGCGCGGACGAACTCCAGGCGGGCGATGAGCTCGAGGGCGGCGAAGAAGCGCGACTCCAGCAGCGGGTGCACGACCATGACCAGGCGGGCCTTCTCCCCAAGCCCCTTCTGCACGACCGACTTGATCGAGGCCCCCTGCATCCCCAGCACCTGGGCGACCTGGGCCAGCACACCGGGGCGGTCGGCGACCTCGAGGTGCAGGTAGAAGGCCGATGCGACGTCCTGTACTACCTCCAGCGACGCCGTCGGCTCGGGGGTGGAGGCCGGCGGGATCATCGCGCTGATCACGTCGCCCAGCACGGCGCTGGCCGTCTGCGTGCCGCCGGCGCCCGGCCCGGACATGGTGATCTCGGTGATGTCGGGCGACTCCACCGTCACCGCGTTGTAGGGCCCGTTGACGCTGGCCAGCGGGTGGCCGGGATAGAGGAAGGCGGGGTGCACGCGCACGTTGAGCCCACCGTCGACGCGCTCGGCGGTACCGATGAGCTTGAGGCTCAGGCCCAGCTCGCGGGCGTACTCCAGGTCGTCGGGAGCGATGTGCTCGATGCCCTCGAAGCGCACCTGGTCGAGGTGGACCGGGGTGGCGAAGGCCAGTCGGGCCAGGATGGCCATCTTGGCCGCGGCGTCCTCGCCGCTGACGTCCTCGGTGGGGTCGGACTCGGCGTAGCCCAGGCGCTGGGCGTCGGCCAGGACCGTCGCGTAGGGGGCACCGGTGCGGGCCATCTCGCTGAGGATGAAGTTGGTGGTGCCGTTGACGATGCCGTGCAGGCGCTCGACGTGGGCGGCGGCCAGCGACTCCTGCAGCACCCGTATGACCGGCACCACGCCGGCCACCGCGGCCTCGAAGCGGAGCTGCACGCCGTGCTCGCGCGCGAGGGCCCACAGCTCCTCCCCGTGGCGGCTGAGCAGCTGCTTGTTGGCCGTGACCACGTGGCGCCCGGCGGCCATTGCGGCCAGGACGTGCTCGCGCGCGGGGTCCACGCCGCCCATGACCTCCACGACCAGGTCGCTGTCGGCGAGGATCTGCGCGAAGTCGCCGCGCGAGCGCGTGAGCACGCCGGCGACGCGCGGGCGCAGCCCGGTGGTGGCCTCGATCTCGCCGGCGCGGCGCTCCAGCAGCGTGGCGAACGCGCCGCCGACCGTCCCGTGACCCAAGAGGCCGATCCGGAACTCGCTCTGACCGGGGGTGCTCACCACACGGCGACCGAGCGGCCCTGCTTGCGGAGCCGCCCGTCCTTGGTCACGAGCGTGAGGCCGTTCTCGACGGCAGTGGCGTAGATGAGCCGGTCGGCTGGATCGCCCGGGAACGACGCGGGCAGGCTGACGGCGGTATCGGCGATCGCGGGCGTGATGGCGATCGTCTGCACCTGAGCGGCGAGCTGATCGAGCCACGAGCGGATCGGGATGGCGACGATGATGCGCTCGTGACGCGCCAGCCAGGCGAGCTCGAACCAGGTGATCGCGGCGACCGCGAGCTCATCGGCCCGAAGCAGCAATTCGGCGGCGCGAACGCTCAAACGGGCCGGCTCGGCCGACCACCACTGCACGACGTGGGTGTCCAGCAGGACCCTGCTCACCCAACGTCCCAGACGACGCCGGTGCCGAACAACTCCTCGTCGTCGACCGCGCTGACGGCGATCCCGGCGAAGCGATCCCGCAGCGCGTGGGGACCGGTGGCCGGCGTTAGGCGCGCAACGACGCGGCCGTGCTTGGTGATCTCGAGCTCCTCGCCGGCCGCCACGTCGTCGAGGAGGGTCAGGATCCGAGCTTTCGCCTCGGTGGCGGTCACTTTTCTGACCATAGTGGAAGCATACCGGTCATCGAGCCCGCCATCAGGCATCGCGGGCCAGCAGGTCGTCCAGGGTCTCGCGGCGCACGGCCACGCGGGCGTCGCCGTCGCGGCAGAGGATCACCGGCGGGCGCGGGACCCCGTTGTAGGTGTTGGACATCGCGTGGCCGTATGCCCCGGTGGCGGGCATGGCGATCACGTCGCCCGGGCGGGGGTCGGCCAGGTGGGCGTCATGGACGAGCACGTCACCCGACTCGCAGTGCTTGCCGGCCAGGCGGCACGCGGTCTCCCCGCCGTGGCGGCCCACCACCTCGGCCTCGTAGGGCGCGCCGTAGAGCATCGGGCGCAGGTTGTCGGCCATGCCCCCGTCGACGGCCACCCACCTGGACACGTTGCGCTTGACCGTCTGGACGGTGTAGAGGGTCATGCCCGCGTTGGCGGTCAGCGCGCGCCCCGGCTCGTCGAGGATCACCTTGCCCTCGCCCAGGTGCTCCTCCACCGCGCCGACCTTGGCGTCGACGTAGTCCTCTACCGAGGGCACCTGGTGGGCGGCGGTGTAGGCGACGCCCAGGCCGCCGCCCACGTCGATCACCGGGAGGTCGTCGCCCAGGCCATGGAGCATGGCGATGGCCGCGCGGAACGGCTCGAGATCGAGGATCTGCGAGCCGATGTGCAGGTGCAGCCCGTCGAGCTGGAGGGCCTCGGCGCCCGCCAGGCGGTCGATCGCGCGACGGGTGTCGGCCAGCGACAGCCCGAACTTGGAGTCGGACTGCCCCGTGGAGATCTTGTCGTGGGTGTCCCCGCGCACGCCGGGGGTGACCCGCAGCAGCACCCGCTGGCGCACCCCGCGCTCGCGCGCCAGGGCCTCCGTGCGCTCGAGGTCGTCCAGGCCGTCGAGGACGATCAGCCCGATGCCGACGTCAAGCGCCATGGCCAGCTCGGCGGCCGACTTGGCGTTGCCGTGCAGCAGGATCCGCTCCGGCGCGAAGCCCGCCCGCAGCGCGAGATGCAGCTCCCCGGAGGAGGCGACGTCGCAGCCCAGGCCCTCCTCGCGCAGGATGCGCAGGACGGCCGTGCACGGGAAGGCCTTGGAGGCGAAGAAGATCTCGCTGCGCC
>JBBJOB010000028.1:0-13676 GCA_037721455.1 Solirubrobacteraceae bacterium
TACGACGTGGACAGTGAGTGCTCTGCCGGCGGCGCGCAGGTCGCGGACGACTGACATGGCCGTCAACGTCATGGAGCCCCCTCGGCCGACCACGGCCCTGCGCAGCGCCCTGCGCCTGCCCTTCGACCCGCTCCTCGCGCTGGCCGTCGTGGGGCTGGCCGTGTGCTCGCTGCTGGCGGTGCGCGCCTCCTCGCCCGGCGAGCTGCAGAACTTCTACGTCAGCCGCCAGGCCGCCTACTTCGTATTGGGCCTCATCCTCGCCGTGCTGATCAGCCGCGTGGACTACTCACGCCTGCGCGAGCTCAAGTACGGCATCTACACGCTGATGATGGGCGGGATCATCGCGGTCCTCGTCTTCGGCTCGGTCTCGCGCGGCTCACGGCTGTCGATCGACTTCCCCTTCTTCTCCTTCCAGGCCTCCGAGCTGGGCAAGCTCCTGCTCGTGGTGGCCCTGGCGGGCTTCCTGGTGGACCGTGCGCGTCGTCTGGACGAGCGCGATACCACCGCCCGCACCCTGCTGCTGGCCCTCGTGCCGGCAGCGCTCGTGATGATCGCTCCCGACCTGGGCTCGGCGACGGTGTACGTCGTCGTGGCCCTCGCCGTGCTGTTCGTGGCCGGCACGTCGTGGAAGCACTTCGCCGCCCTGGCCGGCCTGGCCGGGGTGGCGGTCGTCCTCGTGCTCGTCGCCGCGCCCGCCGTGGGCGTGAACGTGCTCGAGGACTATCAGTCCGAACGTTTCACGGCCTTCCTGAACCCCTCTCAGGACCCGGCCGATGCGGGCTACCAGCAGGCCCAGTCGCAGGTGGCCATCGGCTCCGGCCAGAAGGTCGGCCGCGGCGAACTGGCGACGCAGACCAGGCTGGACTTCCTGCCCGAGGCCCGCACGGACTTCATCTACGCCGTGGTCGGCGAACGGTGGGGGTTCGTGGGCGCCGGACTGGTGCTCTCGCTCTACGCCCTGTTGATCTGGCGGGGCCTGCGCATATTGACCATGGCCAAGAACCTGTTCGGCGCACTGATCGCCGGCGGGATCGTGGCCATGGTGCTGTTCCAGGTCTTCATCAACGTCGGCATGAACGTGGGGATCATGCCCATCACCGGAATCGCGCTGCCCCTCATGACCTACGGCGGCTCCTCGGTGATTTCCAACCTCCTGGCCATCGGCCTGCTGCAGTCCATCTACGCGCAAGGGCGCGCGACGGCTGCACGCAAGAGCAGGGTGCCGGCCGCCTGACGCGAAGGGAACCATCGTGAACAAGCAAGTGCTCGTGAGCGTCGACCGCGGAGAGACCCGGGTCGCGCTTCTGGAGGCCACGTCCGACAAGGACGGTGGCGGCTCCCAGGCGGGCCGGCGGCGCAGCCGCGCCAAGGACCCGGCCGCCGGATATCGCGTCGCGGAGCTCTATCTCGAGCGCCGCGGCAACCGCTCCATCGTGGGCAACATCTACAAGGGCAAGGTCGACAATGTCCTGGCCGGCCTGGAGGCCGCCTTCGTGGACATCGGCCTGGACAAGAACGGCTTCCTGCACGTCGACGAGATCGTGCTGCCCGGCGTGGAGACCGTGCGCCGGGGCCAGGGCAAGGAGGGCGGCAAGAAGATCACCGACCTGCTCAAGCCCGGGCAGGAGGTCGTCGTCCAAGTGGTCAAGGATCCTCTGAAGACCAAGGGTGCACGGCTGTCCATGGAGCTCACGATCGCCGGGCGCTACATGGTCTTCTCCCCCACGGGAGAGGGCGTCGGCGTCTCCAAGCGCCTGGACGACAAGGAGCGCGAGCGCCTGCGCAAGGAGGCCAAGTCGCTGGACCTGCGCGGGGGCGGGGCGATCATCCGCACCGCCGCCCACGGGGCCAAGCGCGCCGACTTCGAGCGCGAGCTGCTCTACCTCGACCGCCTGCACAAGGTGCTCGAGGACCGCGTCAAGGAGACCCAGGCGCCCGACCTCGTCTTCCAGGAGGCCGACCTGTCGGTGCGCGTGGTGCGCGACGTCTTCTCGACCGACTTCGAGCGGGCCGTGGTCGACGACCCCAAGCAGCATCAGCGCCTCACCTCGTTCTTCACCCGCACCGCCCCCGAGCTGGTCGACCGGGTCGAGCTGTGGGAGGACCCCAAGACCTCGCTGTTCGAGGCCTACGGCGTCGAGGAGGTGATCGACGGGATGATGACCTCGCGCGTCGACCTCCCGTCGGGTGGCTACCTGATGATCGACTACGCCGAAGCGCTGACGGTCATCGACATCAACTCCGGCTCGTTCGTGGGGCGGGGCAAGCAGGCCCGCCTGGAGGACACGATCACCAGGACCAACCTGGAGGCCGCCGAGGAGGTGGTCAACCAGCTTCGCCTGCGTGACATCGGCGGGATCATCGTCATCGACTTCATCGACATGGCCCGTGCGCGCAACCGCGACACCGTGCTCAAGACGCTGCGCAAGGCCCTCAACGAGGACCGCACCAAGACCTACACGGCGGAGATCTCACGCCTGGGCCTGGTCGAGATGACCCGTCAGAACGTCACCGAGGGGGTGCGCGAGGTCATGTCGCGCCCCTGCCCGATGTGCGACGGCGAGGGGATCATCCGCTCCGAGGAGACCATCGCCATCGCCTTCGAGCGCCGGCTGAGGGAGGTCGTTGCGAAAACACGCAAGAAGTCAACGGAGGCCTACCTGCTGCGCATGAACCCGCGCGTGAGCTCCCAGTTCACCGGCGACGGCGCCCGGGTGCTGCGCGCCCTGGAGGAGGAGACCGCCAAGACCTTCCACTTCGAGGGCTCCGAGGGGCTGCCCCTGAACCACTTCGAGGTCATCATGGAGGGCACCCGCGAGGAGGTCGAGGAGCGCGCGGTGCCCTTCCGCGAGGGCGACGAGGTGCTCGTCCACATCGTCGAGCCCCACATGTACGAGGTCGACGATGCCGTGGCCAAGATCGACGGCTACATCGTGTCGGTGGTGGGCGGCGGCGCTCACGTGGGCACCAAGCGCCTCGTGCGCATCACGGAGGCCGGGCGCACGGCCGCCGTGGCGCACCTGGTGGACGCCCCCGAGGGGGAGGGGGGCGACGCGGAGGATGACGTAGACTCCGGCGCTTCACGGCGCCGTGGCCGCAGAGGCGGGCGGCGCCGTTCCAGCGCCACGACAGCCTGAGCGAGTTCTTCACCATGTACGCGATCATCAAGACCGGCGGTAAGCAGTACCGCGTCGAGAAGGGGCAGACCCTGCTCGTCGAGCGCCTGCCCGACGACGAAGGGTCCACGGTGGCCCTCGAGCCGATCCTCTTCCGCTCCTCGGACACCGTCTTCGACCGCGATGGCCTCGGGAAGGTGAAGGTGGCGGCGAAGGTGCTGGGCCACCAGCGCGGCAAGAAGATCCGCGTCTTCAAGTACAAGCCCAAGCAGGGCTACAAGCGCACCCAGGGCCACCGTCAGGAGCTGACGCGGATCGAGGTCACGGAGATGAGCAATGGCGCATAAGAAGGGACTCGGGTCGTCACGCAACGGTCGCGACTCCAACGCCCAGCGCCTGGGCGTGAAGGTGTTCGCGGGCGAGGTCGTGACCGGCGGCGAGATCATCGTGCGCCAGCGCGGCACCCGCTTCAAGCCGGGCGACGGCGTGGGCATCGGCAGGGACCACACGCTCTACGCCCGCGAGCCCGGCACCCTTGTCTTCTCGACCGGCCGCCGCGGGCGCGTCGTGTCGGTCGCGCCGGACGCCGCGCCGGCCTAGTAGATGGACCCGCGTCTGATCGCACGGGCGATCGGCGCGGGACGCATCGCCGTGGGCCTGGGGTTGGTTGCGGAGCCGAAGCTGGCGCGTGCGTGGATCGGACCGGCCGCCGAGCGCGAGGACGTCGGCGTGGCCCTGCGCGCCTTCGGCGTGCGCGACGTGGTGTTGGGCGGGTTGGCGCTGCACACTGCGAGCAAACCACAGGTGGCGGCCCGTATGGCCGCTGCGGGCATCGTCGTGGACGTGGTCGACCTCGCGGCCAGCGTGGCCGCACGGCGCTCGGTGCCGGCCACCGGAGTCGCGCTCGTCGCGCTCATGGCGGGCGGCGCCATCGCCGGCCAGGCGATGGCCTACCGCGCCCTGGCCGCGGGCTGAGTGCCTGTCTCGCCAGGCCGCCGTCGCGCGCCGTCTGACACCACCTAGGTTGCGGGCGCAGGCCCGGGTCCCTCGCCGCGAAGCTGGTCGAGGATGGCGATCAGCGCGGCGCGTTGCATGCGGAACTCCTCGCGCAGCGCCCGGGCCTCCTCCTGGAACTCCCGGAGAAGCTCTTCGCGCGTCTGCTGCCACTGCTCGCGGGTCTCCTGGCGCTCCTCGCGCATCTCCTCGCGGAGCTCCTGCCACTGTTCGCGGGTCTCCTTGCGGTGCTCGCGCACCTCTTTGCTGTTCTGGTTGACCTGCCTGGCGAGGCCCTGCAGCACGACGGTCATCTCGCCGAGAAAGGCGCGGAGGTCCTCAAAGGCACGCGTGTTCTCGCGCATGATCACCTTGCCCTCGGCCATGTGGCGGTCGATGCGCGCGAGGATGGAGTCGTCGTTCTCCACGCACCAAGTGTGGCAGAGCATCTGTGTCGAGACGACCCCTCCGTGTGCCGAGACCGTGTCAGCTCGGCTGCGCGACGGGGCGCAAAAGGATCTCGTTGATGTCCACGTGCGCGGGCTGGGTGACCGCGTAAATGACCGCGCGGGCGATGTCGTCGGGGTGCAGCGCGCCGTCGGGGCGGTTGTCGAAGAACGGGGTGTCGACCATGCCCGGCTCGATCGAGGTGACCCGCACGCCCGTGTCACTGAACTCGAGACGGGCGGACTCGGCCATGGCGGTGACCGCGTGCTTGGTCGCGCTGTACAGCGAACCCTCCAGCGCGCGGCGGCCGGCAACCGAGCTGGTGAGCAGGAGGTGGCCCTGGGTCTCGGTGAGGGCGTCCATGGTCGCGCGGATGGTGTAGGCGGCGCCCAGCACGTTGGTCAGCACCATGGCGCGCCAGAGCTCCGGGGTCTCCTTCTTGAAGCCACGGCCGGCGCCGAAGCCCGCGTTGGCGAAGACGACGTCGATACGCCCGAAGGCCTCGAGGGTCCCGGCGACCATGGCCTCCTGGGCCTCCCACTCGGTCACGTCGGTGGGGAGGACCAGCGCGCGCTGGTCGCCGCCCAGCTCGCCGGCCAGCGCGCGCAGCTCGGCCTCGCGGCGGGCGGTGAGCACGAGGCGGTAGCCGGCCTGTGAGGCGTGGCGGGCCGTGGCGGCGCCGATGCCGCTCGAGGCACCGGTGATGAGGAATACGGGGTCGTCGGCCATGGGGGAGCTCCTGGTTCGATGTCTGAGTGTGCGAGGGGCCTCGGGGAACCGGCTCGGACTACCCTCGTGCCCAGTGCTCCCTCCGGCAACTCACAGGAACCGCTGATGCTGGCCGACAAAGCGCGGATCTTCGTGCAGGCGGGCGGTGGCGGGGACGGGTGCATGTCCTTCCGCCGCGAGGCCCACGTGCCCCGGGGCGGGCCCGACGGCGGGGACGGCGGGCATGGCGGGGCCGTCGTTCTGCTCTGCGACGACTCCCTGCGCGACCTGCAGGCGTTCAAGCGCCGGGCTCACTTCAGGGCGCAGCGCGCCGGCCACGGGCAGGGGGCGCTGCGCCACGGCGCCGATGGCGAGGATCTCGTGGTCCGGGTTCCTCCCGGCACCCAGGTCACGCTGACCGACGGCACGTTGCACGATCTCGTGGCGCCCGGCCAGCGCGCGGTCGTGGCTCGCGGTGGCTCGGGCGGTCGGGGCAACAAGCGCTTCGCCGGCCCGGTCCGCCAGGCCCCGCGCTTCGCCGAGCGGGGCCTGCCCGGCGGGGAGGCCGAGGTGCACCTGCACCTCAAGCTGCTGGCCGACGTCGGGCTGGTCGGGCTTCCCAATGCCGGCAAGTCATCGCTGCTGAGCCGGATGACCCGCGCGCAGCCCAAGGTGGCCGGCTACCCGTTCACGACGCTGGAGCCCGTGCTGGGCACGCTGGACGGCGAGGACCGCCAGATCGTCGTCGCCGACATCCCGGGGCTGATCGAGGGCGCCAGCGCGGGCGCCGGCCTGGGCCACGACTTCCTGGCCCACATCGAGCGCACTGCGCTGCTGGTGCACGTGCTCGACCTGGCGCCGCTGGACGGCAGCGACCCGCAGGCCAACCACGCGACCATCGAGTCCGAGCTGGCTGCCCATGACCCCCGGCTGGCCGGCCTGCCGCGCATGCTGGCGCTGTCCAAGGCCGATCTGGTGGCGCCCGGGGAGGCGGCGCGGGCGGCGCAGGAGTGGAGCGAGCGGCTGGGGGAGGGCGTTACGGTGCTGGTGACCTCCTCTGCCACCGGGCAGGGCCTGGACGAGCTCGGCTCCGAGCTCCTGCGCAGGGTGCCGCTGGGCGAGGCCGCGACGGGTGACGTCGCTGGAGGTCGCCGGTTCCGGCGACCGCAGGCGAAACCCCTTTCTCCGGCTCCCGCCGAGCACCGGGTCTTCCGGCCCGGCGCGAGACGCAGCTTCGCCGTCGAGGCGGCGGGGGAAGGCGCGTGGCGCGTGAGCGGCGAGGCCGTCGAGCGCCTGCTGGCGCGCCACGACCTCGACAACGAGGAGTCCCTGGCCCACGTCGAGCACCGCCTGGGACGCATGGGCGTCATCCGCGCCCTCGAGGAGCGGGGGTTCGCGCCCGGCGACGACGTGGAGATCGCCGGGGTGGCCTTCGAGCTCGACCCGGGCTAGTGGCCTCCCCCGTGGACGACCACTAGTGGGGGACCGGCGCGCTCACCGCGCGAGACGGCACCTCGCCCCACAGAGACTCCAAGCGGTAGAAGTCGCGGGTGTCGGGCGTGAAGACGTGCACGACGACGTCGAGGTAGTCCATGAGGACCCACTGCGACTCGCCCAGGCCCTCCACGCGGCGGGGGATGAGGCCGTGGCGGTCCTTGAGGCCCTGGTGGATCCCGTCGTGGATGGCCTTGACCTGGCGGTCGGTGTTGCCAGAGCAGATCAGGAAGAAGTCGGTGTAGCCCAGCACCCCGCTGACGTCGAGCTCCACGACGTCGATGGCCTTCTTGTCGGAGGCCAGGGCCGCGATCTCGTCGGCCAGCGCGCGGGGCGCAAGCTCCGAGCGGTCGGTGGGGTGCTGCGCGCGCGCGTTCATGCGGTGGTCGCCCTCGCCATGTGGGTGTACATGCCTCTCTGCTCGATGTGGGCCGCCACCGCGTCGGGGACTAGGTAGCGGATCGGCCGTCCCTCGGCCACCCGCGCGCGGATCTCCGAGGACGAGACGTCGAGCCTCGGCATGTCGAAGAACCGCACCCGGTCGGCCGCCCCGATGCCCGCGAGGCGGTCGATGATGTCCTGCCGTGCAGCGCCGGAGCGCTCGGCCACCGCCACGGTGGCCAGCTCCAGCACGGCCTCGGGCTCCCGCCAGGTGGGGAGGCTCAGGGCCATATCCCCGCCGACAATGAAGGTCAGCTCGTCCTCCGGCGCTCGGGCATGCAGTTCCCGCAGGGTATCGGCCGTGAAGGACGGTCCTCCGCGCCGCACCTCGAGATCGCTGACGCCGAGCCGATCATCGCCGCCTACGGCCAGGCCGCACAGCTCCAGGCGCGTCCGCGGGCCGGGGTCGCCGGCGATCTCCTTGTGGGGCGGCAAGGCGACGGGCAGCAACTGGACGCGGCTCAAGCCCAGCTGCGTATGGGCCTCCTGCGCGCAGAGCAGGTGGCCGAGGTGGGGAGGGTTGAACGTGCCGCCGAGGAGGCCGAGGCGCATCGCTAGTGGTCGTCCACGGAAATACGTGCCGTCGCCGGGCGGCCGCCGGAACGGTGCGCATTTGCGGGGGCGGCCACTAGCCGCGGACGTGGCCGTCGCCCTCGACCACGTATTTGAAGGTGCACAGCTCACGCACCCCGATGGGCCCGCGCGCGTGCAGCTTCTGCGTCGAGTTGCCGATCTCCGCGCCCATGCCGAACTCGCCGCCGTCGGTGAAGCGGGTGGAGGCGTTGACGTAGACGCAGGCGGCGTCCACGCCGAGCTGGAACGCGCGGGCGGCGGCGGCGTCGCGGGTGACGATGGCCTCGGAGTGGCCAGAGCCGTTGGCGTTGATGTGCGCGATGGCCTGCGCAGGCGAGTCGACGACCTTGATGGCCATGGTCAGCGCGAGGTACTCGGTCGGCCAGTCCTCGGCGGTGGCCTCCAGCAGGGCACCGTCGATCGCGCGCGCGCGATCGTCGCCG
Source organism: Solirubrobacteraceae bacterium (assembly GCA_037721455.1). Lineage (GTDB taxonomy): Bacteria > Actinomycetota > Thermoleophilia > Solirubrobacterales > Solirubrobacteraceae > Siliceabacter. The sequence continues at coordinate 8,216 of JBBJOB010000028.1, forward strand.
CGCAGCTCCACACCCGCGTCGCGCAGGGCCGCGGCCGCGCGCGGGAGAAAGGCATCGGCGGCGTCAGCGTGGATCAGCAGCTTCTCGGCCGCGTTGCACACCCCGGGGCGCTGGACCTTCGCGTTGACGGTGATGGCCAGGGCGTCGTCGAGGTCGGCGCTTGCGTCGATGTAGACGTGGCAGTTGCCCGAGGCGGCGTAGATGACGGGCACGGTGGCCACCGCCTTCAGCGCGGCCTTCAGGCCCTCGCCGCCGCGCGGGAAGATCAGGTCGACCACGCCGTCCTGGGTGGCCAGCTCGGCCAGCTCCTCCCGGCCGCCGCCGGCCACCAGGCCGATGGCGCCGGCGGGCACCCCCGCCTCCTGGGCGGCCTCCTGGGCGATCGCGGCCAGCACGGCGTTGGAGTGCGCGGCCGAGGAGGAGCCGCGCAAAACGATGGCGTTGCCCGACTTCAGGCACAGCGCCGCGGCGTCGATCGTGACGTTGGGCCGCGCCTCGTAGACGACGGCGACCACGCCGAAGGGCACGCGCACGCGGCGCATGTCCAGCCCGTTGGGCAGCCGGTGGCCGTCGAGCACCTCTCCCACCGGGTCGGGCAGCGCGGCGATGGCCCGCGTGGCCCGCGCGATCTCGGCCACCCGCCCGGCGTCCAGGGCCAGACGGTCGAGCAGCGCTGCGCTCAGCCCCGCCTCGCGCCCGGCCTCCAGGTCGCCGGCGTTGGCCTCCACGATCTCGTCGGTGCGCAGGACGAGCGCGTCGGCGATGGCGTGCAGCGCGCGATCCTTCGTCGCGCTGTCCAGCGTCGCCAGCGTCCGCGAGGCGTCGCGCGCGGCGAGGCAGACGTCGGCGACGGGGCGTGCCGGGATCGTGGCCATGGTGTTGTGGAGGGTAACGCGCTCAGGGTGGAGGGCGGAACGACAGCGCGACGGCGCGCAGGGTGGCCAGGCGCCGATCGGGTGGGGTGTCCTCGAGGAAGTGGGCGGTGAGGACGTACTCCGCGTCGCCGTTGCGCCAGACGAGGCCTTGATGCCCCGCGTGGATGGTCCCGCCACGGCGGATGTCGTACCACGTGAGGATGCGCGCAGGCGAGGCGGCGACGGTCGTGCGTCCGAGTGTCCGGGGCGGTACTGCGGGAGATTCGGTGCCCGGCGGGTCACCGGGTTCCAGGCCCGCGGAGCCGATCAGGCGCAGCGGATCCTCGCCGCCCCGGCCCACGCGCCGACCGCCTGCGATCACATGAAACGCACCCCCATGCGGCTCAGCCTGATCAAGTCCGCGATAGGCCCAGCTGAGGAGCCACGCCTGGCCACCGCGAGCGAAGTCGCCGGCGCCCTCAAGATCGAGGGCCCGCGCCAGGCTCTGTCCCGCCGCGGGCGCGGGCAGGAGGGTCGGGCAGCGCATTGAGGCCACGGCTGCCTCACGGCAGGCACGCTCGACGTCGGGTGGCGTCGGGGCGGTGGGAAGCGGCCGTGCAGGAGGCTGGGCTCGCTCGCTCGGTTCGCCGCAGGCGGCCACCGAGACGGCGACGACAGCAGCGAGGAAGACCATGGCGTCGCGTTTGCTGTGAAGGTGCTGCAAGCCGGGGATAGCAGGATTGATAGCCGGGGATAGCAGCACTCGGCAAGGGATGTTCGCTCGGGCGCCTCCCGTTGACTCGGCGAGGTGTGCTCCGTTCGGGCGTCGCGTGGCGCGCGCCGGCGCCCGGTCACGCCAGCACGAAGTAGTCCCGGTGCACCGCCTCGTCGGTGGCCCGGGGCAGCACCTCGCGGACCTCAGCCGACTTCAGCCCCATCACCCGGCGCAGCTCGGCGGTCGAGTAGTTGACGATGCCCTTTCCGATGACCGCTGAGCCCTCGGCGACCTCGACCGCATCGCCGGCGTCGAACCCGCCGCGCACGTCCACGATCCCCACCGGCAGCAGCGACCTGCCGCCCTCGCGCAGCGCTCGCGCGGCGCCGGCGTCTACCACCACCGTCCCCCGCGACGGCTTGGCGTAGCGCAGCCACAGCTTGAACGACGAGTAGCGCGCGCCGCGGGGCGGGAAGCGGGTCCCCTCGGCCTCTCCGGCCAGCGCCCGGGCCAGGGCTCCGGGACGCAGGCCGCTGCAGATCACCGCGGGCAGGCCGGCGGCGGTGGCCATCTCGGCGGCCACGACCTTGGAGCGCATGCCGCCCGAGCCCAGTGCCGAGGTCTCATGGCCGATGGACAGCTCGTCCAGGGCAGCGAAGTCGGCGACCTCCTCCACCAGGCGCGCGGCGGGATCGTTACGGGGGTTGGCGGTGTAGAGGCCGTCGATGTTGGTCAGCAGCACGAGCAGGTCGGCGCCGACGAGGATGGCCACCTGCGCGGCGAGGAAGTCGTTGTCGCCGAAGGAGATCTCGTCGGTGGCCGTGGTGTCGTTCTCGTTGATCACCGGTACCACGCGCCAGACCAGCAGCTTGCGCAGGGTCTGACGGGCGTTGAGGTAGTGGGTCCGCGCGCTGAGGTCGAAGAACGTCAGCAGCACCTGCGCCGTGGTCACGCCGTGCTCACGCAGCAACTCGTCGTAGACGCGGTAGAGCTTTCCCTGGCCGACGGCGCTGGCGGCCTGCAGGGCGTCGATGGCGCTGGGCCGCAGCGGCAGGTCGAGGACCCGCATCCCGCGCGCGATCGCGCCGCTGGTGACCACGATGATCTCGTCGCCCGCCGCGTGACGGGCGGCGAGCTCCGCGCAGACGGCGGCGAGCACCTCGGTGCGTGGGGAACCGTCGTCGTGGGCGACGATCGAGGAGCCGAGCTTGACGACGGCGCGGGCCATGGCGCGCGTGAGCTTACGAGCGGTGCTCGCTAGCGTGCCGCGCGTGCCCGCCGGCCTGAGACTCCCGCGCCCGCCGGTCGGACCCGATCCGCTGCGGCGCGTCAAGGTCCCGCGCGATCTGGCGACGGTCACGTCGGTGGGTGAGGAGGACGACCCGCGCGCCGGGGGGATGGACCGTGACGGGGTGGAGCGCATCTGGCGCGGGGTCGAGGGCCTGTACCGCAGCGGCGTCCACCCGGCGATACAGCTCTGCCTGCGCCGCGAGGGGCGCGTGGTGCTCGACCGGGCCATCGGCCACGCGCGGCCGAACGTCCCCGTCACCACCGGCACGCCCTTCCTGATCTACTCGGCCTCCAAGGCGGTCACCGCGATGGTCGCCCACCTGCTCGACCAGCGCGGCGACATCCACTTCGGCGACCGCGTGGCCGAGTACATCCCCGAGTACGGGTCCCACGGCAAGCACCGCATCACCGTCGGGCACATCCTCAGCCACCGCGCCGGCGTGCCCAACCTGCCGCCCGGGGCGCTGGACCTCGACCTGATCGACGACAGCGACACGATCCTGCGCCTGCTCTGCGACGCCCGGCCCTCCAGCCGGCCGGGCAAGCTGCTCTCCTACCACGCGATCTCGGGCGGGTACGTGATCGCCGAGCTCGTGCGCCGGGTCACCGGGCGCTCCATCCGCGAGGTCCTGGCCCAGGAGATCCTCGCCCCCCTGGGCTTCCGCTGGACCAACTACGGCGTCGCGCCCCAGGACGTCGCCGCGGTGGGGCGCGCCGAGGTGACCGGGGCGCCGGTGCTGCCGCCGCTGTCCACGCTGCTCACCCGCGCGCTGGGCAAGCCTGTCGACCAGATCACGCGCGAGTCCAACGACCCGCGCTTCGTCACCGGGATCATCCCCTCGGCCAACATCGTCAGCACGGCCAACGAGATGTCGCGCTTCTACGAGCTGCTGCGCTGCGGCGGCGAGCTGGACGGCGTGCGCATCTTCGAGCCGCGCACCATCCGCCGGGCCACCACGGAGCAGTCGTGGCTGGAGATCGACCTCTCGCTGGGCTTCCCGACCCGTTACAGCCTGGGCTTCATGCTGGGGGCACGCGTGCTGAGCCTGTGGGGCCCCGACACCGAGCAGGCCTTCGGCCACCTGGGCTTCACCAACGTGATGACGTGGGCCGATCCGCAGCGGGCGCTGGCCGGAGGCCTCATCACCTCGGGCAAGCCGATCCTCTACCCGGAGTTGCCCGACCTGTGGACGCTCATGCGCCGCATCGGCATCGAGGCGGCCAAGGTGGAGCGCCAGGAGGCGCTCAGCGCGGTCGCGCCGAGCTCATCCTCGGCGGCGGGAGGGCGATGATGGGGAACCGCAGGTGAGTTCTCGTGCGCGGCCTTCACGGTCGAGGGCCCCCGGCGACGCCGGGCGGCCCTCAGACGTTCATGGAGCTGAGGGGGCTCGAACCCCTGGCCTTCGCGCTGCCAGCGCGACGCTCTCCCAGCTGAGCTACAGCCCCAAGTCGGTACTGACTGGCCATTCTACAGCCCACGCGCTGGTTGTTCAGGGTGGGCGCCAGGCGGAGGTGCAGGAAGCCGGAACCCTCGAAGGCTTCGATCGGCACGAGGAAGCATTCGTCGAGGTCGGAGCAGTACACGCCAAGGGCGTCGATCTCGGAGGCCGAGTAGCGGGTCGCGATGTAGCCGGCCGTCGGGCTGAAGCGCGAAGTACGAGCGTTGACCACGATGACCTCGCCCTTGCGCCGCGCCCACTTGCACTGCACGCGCAGCAACTGCGGTCCGGTGTCGAGCACCAGGTCGTATCGGCGTCCCTCTGGCGTGGGGCGTAGGACGAAGTAGCCCAGACGGATCGCGGCCGCGGTGAAGGCGGCCTCGGCGATCGCTCCCTTCTGGTTCGTCGTGAGATCCTCCACAGACCGAACGCTAGTTCGGGTGGCGGACGGAACCAGGGCGTTGGCCCGCGTCCCGGCTCAGCGTCGGGGGATGAACTCCGGGATGTCGAACTCGCCGGCGGGTGGCTCGGGCGTCCCGCCGCGGCGGGCCATGACTTCGCGCGCGGACTCCTCGCGGTCGGTGGGCGGCCGGTTGAGCTCCGGGGCGACCCGGTCCAGGCGGGCGGTCAGAGCGACGTGGGCCTGGCGCACGTCTTCGAGCAGCCGCTCGGCGTTGGTGCGCAGCGAGCCGGCCAGGTCGCGCACGTCGGAGCCCATCTGGGTGCCCTCGGCCAGTACCTCGCGGGCGGCGGCGCGGGCCTCGGAGGTGAGCGCCGCCGCGCGCTGCACCGCTTCGTCGCGCGCGCGCCGCGCCTCCTCCAGCGCCTCGTCACGTACACGCGTGGCCTCCTCGTCGGCCTCCCGGCGGGTGGCCGCGGCCTGCTCGTCGGCGGCCGCGTAGGTCTCCAGCGCCTGCTGTTCGGCGCGCTCACGGGTGCGCCGCGCCTCCTCGTCGGCCTGGCGCCGCGCCGCGCCCGCCTCCTCGAGGATCTCGCGGGCCTCGCCCTCGGCGGCCTCGACGCGCATCGTGCTCGCCCGGTCGGCCTCGGCGATGCGCTCGCGCGCACGGCGCTCGGCGTCGGCGCGCAGCTGCTCGGCGGCCTCCTCGGCCGCGGCCAGGATCCGCCCGACGCGGTCGGGGAGCTGGGTGGGGTCGGTCATC